>CALPOS020000030.1 GCA_943325255.2 Sphingobacterium thalpophilum | reverse complement strand
TTCGCTTTAACGTTGTTTCTGGGTTTTTGAATCTTGTCATATCGGATGAATATTATCTTCAGTTTTTCAATGAAATCAGGGATGCGCATCGATTTGGTTTTGTTGAACCAATGGCTAATGATAAGGCGATCATGGTGGAGTATTCTTCCCCTAACACCAACAAACCATTGCATTTGGGCCATGTCCGTAACAACCTTTTGGGCTATTCGGTAGCAGAAATTTGCAAGGCAGCGGGAAAGAAAGTGTATAAAACGCAGATCATTAATGACCGAGGAATCCATATTTGCAAATCGAGGTTGGCATGGCAGCAATTCGGCAATGGAGAAACCCCTCACACTGCCAATGTAAAAGGCGACAAGTTAGTTGGCAAGTACTACGTTGCATTTGATAAAGCCTATAAAGAGCAGATCACACAATTGATTGCCGAAGGGAAAACAGAAGAAGAGGCCAAGAAAGAGGCGCCAATTCTTTTGGAAGCCCAGAAAATGCTACTCGATTGGGAAGCAGGAAATTCAGAAGTTGTTGCCCTGTGGAAAAAAATGAATCAGTGGGTGTATGACGGCTTTGCTGAAACGTATCAGCGTCTTGGAGTTAATTTTGATTCATATTATTTCGAGAGCGATACGTATTTGTTAGGAAAGGAAGTTGTTCAAATTGGTTTAGATAAAGGTGTTTTTGAAAAAGATCCAGACGGTTCGGTTTGGATTGACTTGACTGCAGACGGGTTGGATCGTAAGATTGTATTGCGTTCAGATGGTACGGCGGTTTATATGACACAAGATATCGGAACCGCTATTCAGCGCGTCAAAGATTTTCCAGATGTCGGCGGAATGGTCTATACCGTGGGTAACGAACAAGACTACCACTTCAAAGTGTTGTTTCTCATTTTGAAGAAACTAGGATTTGATTGGTCTGAAAATCTCTTTCATCTTTCCTATGGCATGGTCGATTTGCCATCGGGAAAAATGAAATCTCGTGAAGGAACTGTAGTAGATGCTGATGATTTGATCGAGGACATGTCAAAAACTGCACAACAATTAGCAGAATCGTTAGGAAAACTAGAGGGATATTCTATCGAGGAAAAGCAAAAGTTATATGACATCATTGGATTGGGGGCGCTGAAGTATTATATTTTGAAAGTGGATCCCAAAAAACGAATTCTCTTCAACCCAGAAGAGTCGGTAGATTTCGCAGGAAATACTGGCCCATTTATACAATATACCTATGCCCGAATTCAGTCGATTTTGCGCAAAGCCGATTTCGATTTGAATGTAAAAGTCGATCAATTAGACCTTCACGCAAAAGAAAAAGAGTTAATCAAACAACTCGAATTGTTTCCTGATGTGATTCAAAATGCAGCCCATCAGCATAATCCAGCGCTAGTGGCTAATTATACCTATGAGCTGGTTAAGGAATACAATTCCTTTTACCAATCGGTTTCGATCTTAGGAGAAGAAGATACGACTAAGAAAGTATTTCGCGTTCAACTTTCAAAAAAGGTAGCAGATACGATTCAATCATCATTTCGATTATTAGGAATTGATGTTCCTGAAAGAATGTAGGTCAAAAACTTATTTTGATGCTTGCATTTGGAGTTCTTCTCAGCGCGTAAGTATTTATGCTTTCAATTCCATCTTGACTCGAATTAATGCGATAGTATTGTTGAATAACATTCTCTTTATTCAGTAAATTCAATATCGCGAAACTAGCCTGCAAATTGACTTTAGAACTCATTTTCCATTCCTTTGCCGCTGAAAAGTTCAATTGTAAATAGTCAGGTAAATTGCCATTATTGGGCGCATCGTATAAAATTTTTGGGCTGGAAGGATTTTCAAAATTGATGCTGCTGCTCAACGTTTCAGTTATGGGTTTTCCGGAGTGCCATTTGCCACCCAACGCCACTTTGAACTGTTTCCAATCGTAAACAATGGCTGCAGTGATGCTATGGCTCAATTCTAAATTATTTGGAAAATCAGTAGCAGTCAGTTGGTCAAAAGTGTACTTATTGTCGTTATAGCTATAGCTCACCCAAGTATACATTTTTTTGAAGTTGTGCTGAATCAGCAATTCAGTGCCCAAAACTTCATAACGTCCGATTTCTTTTGAAAATTCAAATTGATTTTGAAATCCTTGATTATTGGTCGTAATTCCATTGACTCTTTTGTAGAAATTATCCCATGTCATCAACCAACTATTGTTTTTGAAAGTCATGCCAATACTGTATTGCGTGCTTTTTTGAATTGGTATTGTACTGCCGTTTGCCAATGTCCATCGTCGCTTTTCAATGCCTAAAAAATCGCGCTGAAGATCAATAATTTGTGATAATGTTTGACTTTTTTGCTCCGCAAGAACTTCTAGTCTTAAGGATTTTGTGATGGATTGATTCCATTGCAGGCGCGGTTCAAAAATGGTGGTATTATATTTTTCGAAGTAGTTCAAACGACCTCCAAACTTCAAGAAGGTATTGCCGTTGGCGCTCAGATGTTGAATTTCAGCGACACCGACATGGGTATTTGAAACCTCCCTTACCAATCTGGAAAATGTTGGCGTATTAATCTTATCACTATTGGTCACACTAATCTCGTCAAATTGATATCCTGTTTGGATTGTATAATGATCTGACAGCTGATGGGTGTTTCTTATTTGAAATCCAAAATTAAGCACGCCGTTTCGTTGATCAAAAACCTGATTATTTTGAATCGATTCATTTGTTGCGTCGAGATTGTAATGCGATCCCGAGAGGTCAATCTGACTGCTATTGTTCTCGTTCCATGTCGTTTTCCATCGCATATTGCCTCCGAAATTTTCTTGGGCAAGTGAACTACTTTTCTCAGCAGTGCTTTTCTTTTGGTCGATACTCAAATTATTGCGAATGGTTATTGCATCAACGAGTAATTCATGTTTTTTTCCTATTTTCTGCTGATATTGTAGCGTCAAATCATAGAAGTAGAAATTTTCCTTGCTTTCAATTTGATCGCTTGCGCTGTTATTGAGATTGGTCACAATGGTGTTTTGAAATACGCGATCTCGGTAATTGGTGTATGTTGGAGAGGAAAAGAAGTCGGTTAAAGATCTTCTTCCCGACACTTCGATGCTACCGTTTTTAGATGTTTTAAATTTGGAGTAAAATTCTGAACTGATCAAATTCGTACTTATGCTCGATTTTGTTTCCTCTATGTTTTTTGCATGGGTAGAAATATCGACTAAGCTCGACACGCCTTCACCATAAAATGCTGAGGTTCCGTTTTTTGTAATGGAAATGGTGTGCGCCAACGACGGATTGAACGCAGATATCAGTCCAAAGAAATGACCGGTTTGAAACAAACGAATGCCATTCCATAAAAACAAATTCTGATCATGTGTGCCTCCGCGAACGTTGATGTTTGAAATGGTTTCGTCTACACTATTAATACCCGGAATTTGTTGCAATGTTTGCAAGACATCTGGTTCGATTAAACCAGGTAACAAGCCAAAATTCTTAGGTTTGATTTCAATACGTCCGTCTATTTTTTTTGAAATTCCTCTTGCCAAGTACTGCTTTGCAACCACTTCTACTAGCTCTTGCAAAAATGGTGTGAGCATAACATTGGGGCAGCCTTCCACATATAACGCTCGCGCTTCTATGTTTTTTGGAACATAGCTTTGATGTCTAAATTCAATTGGATTTGGCGATAAAATGGGAAGTTCAAAATAGCCTTGGTCGTTTGTTGATGTGCTTGCGTTCGTATTTGCGATTTGGACACTCGCATTTTCAATTGGCAAATTAGTTTCCGCATCTATTAAATACCCGCACATGGGCTTGTCTACTTTCTGATCGTTATAAATCGTATAATACTTTTTGTCGACGACAGAAAACTTCAACTTTGTTTTTTCTTTAATGTACTCAATTTTTGCTTGTAGCGTGTATTCTTCCGGAGGCGGAACAATGTTGAAAATTACAATTTCATCATGTATGAAATTAAATTTGACACCATGCTGAGCAATCATTTGTCCCAAAATTTCTTTCAATGGAATGGCTGCTTTTTCAATTTGAGCGTTGGCAAAATTTTGAAAAAGAAAGAATATAAAGACAATGCAGTATCTATTTTTCCACATCAATAAATTCTAAAGTGATAGTATTATTGGATGTTTTTTTGAATTTTAGATGGTAGACGGTCGCCAGCACTTGTAGTGCCTGATCCATATTATTTGCTGGGATTGTTCCAGTAAAAAGTTGCGAATTATTACTATCAGCATATACAAAAGTACAGTCGTATTGTCTTTCCATCTCTTCTAAAATTGCCGATAAATTCTCGTTTACAAAAGCCAATTCTTGGGATGTCCATTCTGGTTGCACTACCTTCGTATTCGTTGATTCGAGCAATATGCCATCTTTAAAAGAAACGCGCTGTCCTTTCGTAATGACTAACTGTTGCTTATCATAGTTTACTTTGACACGGCCTTCGTAGCAGGTCACATCAAATCGATTTTTTCGCGCTTTTACATTAAATTGTGTTCCAAGAACAGTTACCGTTCCCAAGTTGGTTTGCACTTCAAACTTCTTTCCTTTTGCGACTTTAAAATAGGCTTCACCAGAAAGTTGAAGCTGGCGGTGATTGTTCCAATTCCATTTATTATAATCTATTTCAGATCCTGCGTTCAAAACCACCTGCGAATCGTCTGGGAGATTAAAAACATTGAATTCCCCATTTTCTGCCGCTTCTGTTATGGCAATGCTCGTAGTATAAAAGTAAGTCAGACCAAGAAAGATCAAGAATATCGCCGCAACTCTAAACCACCAAGTTTGGTGCAGTGCAACTACTCGTGCTGTTTTGTTACGACCAGAAATTACATTTTGGTACAAGCTATTTTCGTCAAATGATGGGGATTCTAATTGACTCGAATAGTGTGCAATTTTCTCGTAGGTTTTAAATTCAGGAGATTTTTCAAAAGTCCGTAATTCTGCTTCTGAAAGTTCTCCAGCCAACCATTTTGCTAATTCGTATTTTTCTTCCATTTTGCTATTATTAATGGTAAAACAAGTATGGGGTACAAAACCCTACTTAAATTCTTCAATATTCGCTCGCAATGACACTAATGCTCCATGAATTCTCTTTTCAACTGCTTTAACGCTAATGTCCAGCATCTCTGCAATTTCAGCATATTTTTTGCCCTCAATTCGGTTCAGTAAAAAAGCAGTTCGTTGTCCTTCAGTAAGATTGCCAATGGCTTTTTCTAGTTTTACTTTAAACTGTTCTTCTTCAAAAATATATTCTGGATTAACATTCGTTCGATCGTTCAGCAAATTGTTTTTAGTGTAATTGAGCACCACTTTTTGATGTGCGATTTGATTGAGACTCGCATTATTTGCAACCGTATAGAGAAAAGATTTTGCCTTTTCTGGAGGAACATCTGCGCAATTTTCCCAAAGTTTTATAAAGGCTTCCTGCGTCATGTCATTGGACTGTTCCTCGTTGCCAAATTTGAAATACAAATAATTCCGTAATGATTTGACATTACTTTTGAAAAAAACAGAAAATAAACTTTCGTCACAGATACCGCTAGATGGGGAATTATTCATAAAAATACTTTCGATTTGTATTTGTGAAATTAGCTAAAAAAAACATTGTAAGTAGGGTTTTTTTGTTGAAATTTGTTTTAGAGTTGTCATATACAATATATAAAATGAAAAACTTTACTTTAGTATTTATGTTATTGGTCTTCTTGGGGTTTCTTTCTTGTCAAAAAGACACGGAAAGCCAATCACAATCACCTCAAAACTTAACTAAAACATCTGCCTTAACAACGCTTTTGGGACGCGTATCCCAAAGTCCAACCTCGAAAGATAATATTCTTGATGGGACGAATTGTTTTGCCGTCGTATTGCCCGTTTCGGTCACTGTGAATTCAACCAATGTTGCCGTAAATGACAGTAATCAATACGAGACTGTTCGTGACATCATCAATGCGTATTCAAGTGATGATGATATTGTAAATTTTAGTTTTCCAATTCGATTAAGATTTCCAAATTTTCAAGAGGTTGTAGTTGCAAATCAACAAGAATACAAAGCTATTCTCGCTAATTGTGGCGCTCCTTCGGGTTTTGATGAAATAGCCTGCATCGATTTCAATTACCCTGTCGTTCTCAATACTTATAATAGTGCTACGCAAACCCCAAATACGATTACCATTTCAAGTAATTCGCAATTGTATAATTTTTTGGATGGCCTAACAAGCAACGAGTTTTACAATATTGTCTATCCAGTATCGATGACCTTATCGAATGGCGATAATGTTATTTATAATTCTAATGTTGAACTTCAAGCAGGAATTGAAAACGTGATTGACGACTGTGATGATGATCCATCGATAGATTTTTTGTTGTCGGAAGTCATTGTTTCAGGCCCATGGAAAATTTTTAGTTTCATTGATGGAGGTGAAGATAAAACTGCTGACTACCTGGGGTATGTTTTTACTTTTTCTGCAAACGGGACTTCATTAGCCGTAAGAAATGCGACTTCACTTACAGGAAATTGGGCAAGTTATGTTGACAGCGACTATTCGAAATTGGAACTAAGCTTTCTCGGAGATACTTTAGAGGAAATTGAAGACGATTGGCGTGTCATAGAATTTAGTGAAACCTTAATTAAATTGAGTAATGTAAGCGGAGGAGATGGTGAGGTACACTATTTGACTTTCGAGAAAATTTAACTCAAGTACTTTGGACTGAAAGTCGATAGGATTGCTTTGCCGATTCAACGTCTGCCTATTTGTGGTAATTATCGTAGCCACGACCCGAGCCTATGCGAACTGGCGCAGCAATTCACAAATTAAGATAATAAAAATTCGCTACCCGAAACAGCAATTCGAACTGACGAAGTAATTCACGGTTAAAAAACATTTTTAGAAGCGGAAAGCGAAATGCACTAAAGTGAATAGTTTTAACTATTTTTGAGACCAACTAATTAATCTATATGAAAAGGAATTTAAGACTATCGGCCATTACCTTATTTTTTGCCACAGTGATTGTGAGCTGTTCAAAAGATGACAAAACTGTGGCAACAGGCATCACTGCTGCTCAAGTGAATACGCTGATTACAGACGGTACTTGGGATGTTTCTTTATACAGTGAAGGTGGCATTGACCAAACAAGTGATTTTTCAGGCTATGAGTTCGCATTTATTGCCGATGGATCTTTAGTAGTGACTGGACCAGCAGAAAAAATAGGAACATGGAATTCGACCACCGATAGCGGTAAGGTAAAGATTCCCATTGCGTTTGAAACAGAAACCGACGGACCATTTGAGTCTATTTCAGACGATTGGTTTGTATTGACAGCAACCAACCAAAAAATAGAACTAGAACATATTAGTGGCGGAGACGGAAGTATTGATCATTTAACGTTTGAAAAAAACTAACAGAAATAGCGCCAATGTTATTAAAATGAAACTAGCTCAAAGCTGGTTTTTTTTGTGCGTAATTTTTGCAAATAGAGTGACATCACTTTGAAATTGTGGTGTAAAGGTTGAGGTAAAAGAAGTGCCGCTTTCCTCCTTATTTTCAAGGCATTTTTCGTAGCATTGCAGGTAAAGCATTTTTACAATGAAATGGAATGCCAACTGCCTATAAATGAAAAACCACCTCGAGCATTGTGCTTTCGGCGGTTTTTCGGTCAAAAACTAAACAAACAATCTTTATTTCTTTTCCAAAGGAAATTCTAGGGCGACTTTAATGTTTTCCGCAAATTTCTCTTTTACTAAACTTGGAATTTCAATACCATAATCTTTACACTTTACCGTAAAATTGCTGGTTGCCACTATTTTTCCAGCATTTTCCACCAAAGTGATTTTTGTTTTTATCATTTTAGTAACTCCGTGAATGGTTAAGTCACCTTCTAGTTCGTAGGTGCCTTTTGAACCACTTAATTTTGATGCGTCAAAATGGAGTATTTTACCTTTGAAAGTAGATTTTGGGAACTTCGAAGATTCCATATAATTTTCGTTAAAATGTTCTTCCATCAATGGAGATTTGAATTTAAAAGATTTGATGAGCGCGAGCGCAACAAAGTCGCCAGTACTTTCATCAAAAATACACGATGCCCCGGTGGTTGTTCCCGCAATTTCGACCAGATCAGGCATCGAAGCGTCGAACTTTATTTTACCGGAATGTGTCATTAATTTCTGAGCGAACATTGCCTCTCCTAATAATAAGAACAAGACAACAATAAGAATTCTTTTCATATTCATTGATTTTTAATTATTGTTCAACATAGCCTTGGAGCGCCCAATTCTGAATAATGTCAATTCGCGCTTTAGGCATTTTGCCTTCTGTTGGCATGATGGAGCCACACGAGCCCTCAATTTTACAAAGTAAACTACCATTTTCGCAGGCATCTTTTACCAAGTCGTAGGTTTGGAGATACGGTTCTTGTCCATACTCCGGATTATGACACGAATTGCATTTGTCTTCCATGATGCCTTTTACATTCGCTTGGTAGGTTGGGTTCTCGACCACACCAGCGATTTCCTCGTACGTGTTGGAATCACAAGAAACCACAGACAAAGTCATGAGGAGCGAAATCAACAGGGTTATTTTTAGTGTTTTCATAGTTAAAATACTCTATACATGTTAAATCCAAAGTAGATGCTTCCTCCGTTCCATTTTCCATTCGCATTGGTAAAATAAGCAACATCGTTCATGGCTTGTGAGTTGGAAAACACCAGTTGAAATACGTGTCCCCCCGTTTCAATATCAAACCCTGCGGTGAGCGGATTGTGATAGGTTTCCTTTTCAGGTTCACTTAAGCGGAAAGCATATTCTACGTTGAAACTAATTCTTTTAGATAATTTACATCGTCCTCCGCCTGCAATGAGTGTTTGGTCTTTCTTTTCAGTTCCGGGCTGCGCATCATATAAGTTCTTATGCACAAAGACCGGATTAATTTGCAAAGAAACCGATTCGTTAAATTTTCGTGAGATCAGCAACTGAGAGGTATAAGCCAATCGGTTGTTTTCTTTGAAGTTTGGAAATTCTTCTTTATCAAATTTAGAAGAATTGATATCCATGGTATTGTACCCGACAATGGTGAATGGAAATCCATCGATTTTTTGACTAACCAATAGGTATTTAGCCGAAAGTTCGAAGGTTTTATTGAAGGTATGTCGAGAAGCACCAAGCGATAACCAATCAGCTGCCCCATAGATACCGCCAATTCTTGTCAACGCATTATCCAATCCAAAGAAATTATTGATTCCTTCCGTTAAATCACCAAATCGGTGGGATACGAGAAAATACCATTCGCCTTGAATTGGCAGTTTCGTCGATTGCATGCTACAAACTTGCAGTCCTTTGAAGGCGGCCATCTCCATTTGTTTTCCTTTTGGTTTGATGGTATCGAGCTGGCTCAATAAGTCATCCTGCGCTGAAATACTTCCAACAAATGAAAAAAGAAAAAGCCAGGAGAAAAGATATTTACAATTCATTATTTCTTATTTAGATTGAAAAGCACTGATCTAATTTTATTTCTTCCATCAAATCGTCGTAGCCAACAACTCTTCCTTTAATAGTGACTACTTGGTTTTTCTTAATTGCGTTATTTGCAGTTTGAAGTGTGCAAACTACACCGTTGTCTAATGTGATCACATTGTTATTTACATCAGCAACAATTCCTTTGACCGCGACTGCTTTTTCTAAATATTTTGCATTTGCCAAATTGGTGTTTGTGCTGAATTCTTTTGCAAGATCATTCGAACTCACCGAAAAGTTGGTTTCTTCTTTTAACAAATTTCTTCCGCCACCATGCATCACATAGTTAAATGCAGATACTCCCACTACGACAGATAACAAAAAGAATAGCGCGATAATTCTCGATTTTTTCATTTTACTATTGTTATTAGTTAATAATTATTTTTTTCACCACTTGGTCGGCGTCATTTGCAATTTCCATAAAGTACATGCCTTTGCTTAACTCTGTCAAGTCGATGGTGTTGTTTTGATCGGTAATTTCTTTTGCTATTACTTTTAGCAACTTCGCATTCATATCATAGATGCTAATCTTATTTACCGTTATTAGATTGTTTTTTGCAATAGTAAAAACACCATTAGATGGGTTGGGATAGATTGTAATGTCACTTAAAGTGGTATAATCTTCAACACCCAAGACCGTAGAGAATGTGAGTGTTTTACTCCCAAAAGTGGAGTGCTCAGACGACACATTTGTTGACGGACCTATTCCCCAAACAATATTTAATGAATTGTTGGCGTAAACAAACGTATAATCTTTAGCATCTCCTGTGTTAAAAGGTCTTGTGTAAACCACTGTTCTTGTACTTCCTACTACATCATTACTTTGTACCGTCAAATTATTGGTTGCATCCGTCGTTGGGGCAACGTGTCCATTGCTTGTGAAATATTGATCAAGTAGTGTGGTTCCGTACGTGTGCACGTCTTTGTTTATGGCCATATCAGATGTTCCTAATCCTATCGAAATCCACTTTGTTGATGGACCAACCATAGTGATTGTTGCGATGGATGTTCCAGAGTCAAGACTAATTTTTACTTTCATTCCGCCAATTGTGGTTAAAGCAGTTTCTTTTTGTTGGGCAACACTCAATTGCATTGCACCAAAACATACAAGTAGTAGGTAAAATCGTTTCATTGTTTTAATATTTAGGTTGGTTAACTATTAGTCGATTTACTTCTGAAGAAGTATTATTAATTCGGTATTCTTATTAAAATTTGCATAGTCCAATGCCGTCCTGCCATCTATATCTTTGACATTTCTCTCGGCGCCCACTTGAATTAACATTTTTGCCAATTCATTTTTATTAAAGAACGTCGCATAAATTAATGCTGTCTTGCCTCCTTGGTCTGCTAAATTCAAATTTGCTTTAGATTGTATCAGTTTTTCGACTATGATACTATCTCCAGACATTATTGCTGCCATCAAGGCGGTTCCCATTCCAGAATTATAGTCGATATTTTTCACTTTTTCCGCTAGAAAAACAGCCACTTCTGTATTGGCACGATAGCAGGCAAGAATTAATGGACTTGACTTCTTCTCGTCAACAGAATTGACTAATTCTGGGTTCTTTTTGTAGATTTCCTGTATTTCTTGTAGACTTCCTTTTCTCGCTACATCAAAAATGTTTTTGACCTGTGCCTCAGCGAGAAAAGCGAAGAGCAAAAAGGAGTATGTGATTGTCTTTTTCATTTGAAGTTGTATCGGTATTGTTAATGAAACAGATTGTTAAAACAAAACCCTACTGAAAATCGAATTAAAAAAATATTCTTTGATAGGAATCGTATTGATTAAGAATGAAGTGCCCTGATTACTAACTTAGTTTATGATGAAACTAAAGGTTATCTTCTAATTCTTTTTATTTATTTATTACTCCTGATCTCGGAATTTTTCCTGTTCCGTTTGTTGCACCATTGGTACCAGTCGTATCGGCCGCACTGCCTTTATATTTGCTCGTGCTGCAGGAAAATAAAAGTACAGTTGCCAACACCAATACAATCATTTTATAATCTCGTATAGTTTTCATAATAGCAGCTTTTAAGTTATCATAAAAGTAGCCACGCCCTTGCCATTTTGTTGTATACCTTTGTTTTTTGTTCTTATAAAATTTACATGTTTTTGCACAAACTTTGAAGTCCTGCTGCTTTGAAGCTTACCTACTTTATGTTATATTTGCATCTTCAAAAACTGGTATTATTATGTTTGATAATTTAAGCGAAAAGTTAGATAAAGCTTTTCATATCCTAAAAGGACACGGGAAAATCACCGAAGTAAATGTTGCTGAAACTTTAAAAGAAGTCCGTCGCGCATTGCTAGATGCCGATGTCAATTTTAAGATTGCTAAAGATTTTACGACTAAAGTAAAAGAAAAAGCAATTGGTCAAAATGTATTGACTACGTTGCAACCAGGGCAACTTTTGGTTAAATTGGTGAAAGACGAATTGACTGAATTGATGGGTGGAGATGTTGCTGGAATTAACCTTTCTGGAAATCCAACCGTGATTTTGATGTCTGGTTTACAAGGTTCTGGTAAAACGACTTTCTCCGGGAAGTTGGCTAATTTTCTTAAAACAAAGAAAAGTAAAAAACCACTTTTGGTCGCTTGCGATGTTTATCGTCCCGCGGCGATCAATCAATTGCACGTAGTGGGTGATCAGATTGGCGTTGAGGTGTATTCAGAATTAGGGAATAATAATCCGGTGGATATTTCTTTGAACGCTATCAAATATGCCAAAGAAAAAGGATACAACGTAGTGATTGTCGATACGGCAGGTCGTTTGGCGGTTGACGAAGAAATGATGAACGAGATTTCGAATGTTCATAAAGCCATACAACCCCATGAGACTTTGTTTGTGGTAGATGCCATGACGGGTCAAGATGCTGTAAATACGGCGAAAGCTTTCAACGACCGACTCAATTTTGACGGCGTTATCTTAACGAAATTAGATGGTGACACTCGAGGAGGAGCTGCTATTACGATAAAATCGGTGGTCAACAAACCAATCAAGTTTGTCGGAACTGGAGAAAAAATGGATGCGATTGATGTGTTCTATCCTTCGCGTATGGCAGAGCGAATTCTCGGAATGGGAGATGTCGTTTCGTTGGTAGAGAAAGCGCAAGAGCAGTATAATGAAGAAGAAGCTCGAAAATTACAGAAGAAAATTGCGAAGAACGAATTCGGTTTTGATGATTTCCTTGTTCAAATTCAGCAAGTGAAGAAAATGGGAAATATGAAGGATTTAGTGGGCATGATTCCGGGCGCTTCAAAAGCCATGAAAGATGTTGAGATTGAAGATGACGCTTTCAAACATATCGAAGCCATTATTCACTCGATGACACCAAAAGAACGAAGCAAACCAGCGTTAATCGATATGAAACGAAAAACGCGTATCGCCAAAGGCTCAGGAAGAAAAATTGAAGAAGTCAACCAATTGATGAAGCAATTCGATCAAATGAGCAAAATGATGAAAATGATGCAAGGCCCAGGCGGAAAACAGATGATGAAAATGATGGGTGGAATGAAAGGAATGCAATAATAAGGATTAGGGTTTGAGGTTCTGGGTTCAGGATTTTTTACCCTAAAATTTTATCTAATTCTTTACGACCCTGAACCCAATACCTTTTACCTAATACCCAAGAGACATGCTACTACTAGACGGAAAGAAAACATCAGACGACATCAAAAACGAGATCACCGCTGAGGTTGATTTAATGAAAAAAAACAACGAGAAGGTGCCACACTTAGCGGCAGTAATCGTTGGCAATGACGGGGCGAGTTTGACTTACGTGGGTAGTAAAGTGAAAGCCTGCGAAAGAGTCGGATTTGAGTCGACTTTAATCAAAATGCCCAGCACTACTTCTGAAACAGAATTGCTAAGAAAAATCAAGCAGCTCAACGAAGACGATGACATCGACGGATTTATTGTGCAGTTGCCGTTGCCGGAACAAATTGACACGCAAAAGGTCATTATGGCGATCGATCCGCGTAAAGATGTGGATGGATTTCACCCCGAGAATTTCGGTAAAATGGCGTTAGATATGACGACTTTTATACCAGCCACGCCTTTTGGAATTTTAGAGTTGCTAGAACGTTATGGCGTAGAAACCAAAGGAAAACATACCGTAGTTATTGGAAGAAGCCACATTGTCGGAAGACCGATGAGCATCTTAATGGGCCGCAAAGGATTTCCAGGAAATTCTACCGTTACTTTAACCCACAGTTACACTAAAAATATTGCACAAATTACCACGCAAGCGGATATTATTATTACAGCACTCGGCGTTCCGAATTATCTCAAAGCGGAAATGGTAAAAGATGGGGCAGTGGTGATTGACGTTGGAATCACACGCGTTGAAGACAAAACCACTGAAAAAGGCTATCGCATTACCGGTGACGTCGATTTTGAAATGGTGAGCAAAAAAGCTTCTCACATTACGCCAGTTCCCGGAGGTGTGGGGCCGATGACGATTGCGATGTTATTAAAAAACACTTTATTAGCGAGAGAACAGAGAAGATTATTGACTAAATAAGACTTTGCGTCTCTGCGCCTTTGCGAGATTTATTTTTTCTCGCAAAGACGCAAAGAACTAACTAATAGTCACCCTTTTTCTTGTAGCGCGGATCATCGCGTTTGATGAATTCTGTTCTTCGTTTTGGCGTGTCTGTTTTAGTGCCAGACTGCTCGGATTTCTTTGGCGTAGGCAAGCTTGCTTCTTCAGTTTTACTCGATGGTTCGATGAGTTGGTTGAGTTCTTTGATTTCAGCTTCGGTCAATTCGCGGTATCTTCCGACAGGAATATCGAGGGAAATATTGATAATCCGAATTCTTTTTAACGCCGTTACTTCATAGCCTAAATATTCGCACATTCTACGAATTTGACGATTCAATCCTTGGGTTAAAATAATTTTGAAATTGTATTTACTGATTTGTTCGACTTTACATTTCCGTGTAATGGTGTCTAAAATCGGAACGCCGTTCCCCATTTTTTCTATAAAGCGATCGGTGATGGGTTTGTTGACGGTAACCGTATATTCTTTCTCGTGGTTATTTCTCGCTCGCAGAATCTTATTGACGATATCGCCATCGTTGGTCATAAAAATCAAACCTTCGCTGGCTTTATCAAGGCGTCCAATGGGGAAAATACGTTTGGGATAATTGATGTAATCGACGATATTATCGCGAACTTCAAGGTTGGTGGTGCATTCGATACCGACGGGTTTGTTGAACGCCAAATAGATGAGCTTCTCGGTATTATCGCGTATGAGTTTCCCATCGATGCGGACTTCGTCGTTTCGAGACACTTTAGTTCCCATTTCTGGAACAATACCGTTTATGGTGACGCGACCGTCTTCGATGAGTTTGTCGGCCTCACGGCGAGAGCAAAAACCTGTTTCGCCGATGAATTTGTTGAGTCGTTTTACTTCGCTTTGCTCCATACGATTCGGCCCTTGGCCTTGGGTTAGAGAATCTTCCATGGGGTAAATTTAGTTTTTTTCTCGTTTAAATTGAATGCATAGTTCAGTAATTATGATTTGTACATAAGTTTTCTTTGCGCCTCTGCGGCTTTGCGAGATATCATTATTTCCTCGCAAAGTCGCAGAGTCGCAAAGGTTTTGATTGATAGTTGTAGTGGAATTGAGTGCCCTAGCCCTGATGGCAGCGGCATCCTTTTTTGTTTTTTTTTGAGAAAGCCCTTCGTCCTTCGACTGCGCTCAGGATGACACGCTCCGCGCTCAGGGTAACAAAAAAACAAAAAAGATATAGCGGACAGCAGGATTAAGCTTCTAACAAAAACGCTACAATTCTTTGATTGACTTCCTCGTCGTGCAGACTATGACCCAGTCCGTTGGTCGACATGAGTGTCGCAGATTTCCAGGTGGCTGCCAATTTTTTAGCTTCTTCAAATAAGACTACGGTATCGTCGGTATCGTGAATAATCATGCCTTGCGTTGGCGACGATTTCAGGAATTCTTGACCCGAAAAATCATCAATATCGATTTGGAAACGTTCTTTCGTATAATCGTAAAAAGCGTTTTTGATTTTGTTGTTGAGGCTTAACAGTTTCAAATAGTTGTGAAGTATAATACTAAAATCAGAAGGAGCTCCGAGTAAAATCATTTTTTCTAAGCCCGGATTGGAATAGTAATATTGATGATAAATTGCCGTGATGCCACCCATCGAATGCCCAATGATGTGTTTGGGTTGGTACTTTTGAATTACCAATTCGGCAAATGAGGCGTATAAAGGCACATTAAATTCTTTTCCACTGGATAACCCGTGTGCAGGAGAATCG
>CALPOS020000029.1 GCA_943325255.2 Sphingobacterium thalpophilum | reverse complement strand
ATCCGACTGAAGAGGAAGTAGAAGGAATTGTGGCTCGTGTTTTGTCGAATCAAGAGGAAGTGAGAAGACTTTCACAACAAGTAGTTAGCGAAAAAATGTTGGAAATTTTTAAAGAAAAAGCAAATGCTGCCACTAAAGAAGTGACTTACCAAGAATTTATTGCAGCCTCTTACGGCGAATAAATCAAATTAAATACATATATTTGGGCGTCAAATGCAAAACTTTGACGCTCATTTGTTTTTTTAAAGCTATAAAAAGAAAATCCTACTATGAATTACGGTAAAGACCCGAGAGCTGCGCTCGAACAGGCGAAGCAATTTAAGAAATTTGCTACAAAACATCATGGTGTAAATAATTTGTATTACGACAAAATCGTGAATGCAATGACACCAACGAATATGACGCCATATATCATCGAAGAACGCCAATTAAATGTTTCTCAATTGGATGTTTTTTCTCGCTTGATGATGGATAGAATTATCTTTTTAGGAACCGGTATCGACGACCAAATCGCGAATATCGTTCAAGCGCAATTGTTATTTTTGGAAAGTGCAGATGCCTCTAAAGACATACAAATCTATTTGAATTCGCCAGGTGGAAGTGTCTATGCTGGTCTCGGAATTTACGATACCATGCAATACATCAAGCCAGATGTAGCAACAATTTGCACTGGAATGGCCGCTTCTATGGGAGCCGTTTTATTATGTGCAGGTGCCGCTGGGAAACGTTCGGCTTTACCACATTCTCGAGTGATGATTCACCAACCTTCTGGAGGCGCGCAAGGTGTGGCAACAGACATGGAAATCAATCTTCGCGAGATGTTGAAATTGAAAGACGAATTGTATCAAATTATTTCCCAACATTCCGGACAAACTTTTGATAAAGTGCACAAAGACAGTGAAAGAGATTACTGGATGATTGCAGATGAAGCGAAAGAATACGGAATGATTGACGAGGTTTTAAGACGATAATAATGTTGGGTTTTGGACCAACTTTAAATAAAGAATAATGGCAAAAGAAATATTAGATTGTTCGTTTTGTGGTCGTAAGAAGCCTGAAACCAATCTTTTGATTGCTGGAATCAATGCACACATTTGTGATAAATGTATTGAACAAGCTCATGGAATTGTATTGGAAGAATTAAAAACCAATGGCAATTCTAAAATGGTGCCTGATCTCATTTTAAAAAAGCCGCAGGAAATCAGGGCTTTTCTAGACCAATACGTAATTGGTCAAGATCAAACTAAAAAAGTAATGGCCGTAGCGGTTTACAATCACTACAAACGTTTGATGCAACAGCAATTAAACGATGATGTAGAAATTGAAAAAAGCAACATCATTATGGTTGGTCAAACCGGAACTGGTAAGACGTTGGTTGCTAAAACCATTGCAAGAATGCTCGACGTTCCTTTGGCTATTGTCGATGCAACGGTACTGACCGAAGCAGGTTACGTAGGTGAAGATGTTGAAAGTATCTTAACTCGTTTGCTGCAAGCGGCCGATTACGATGTGACTAAGGCAGAAAGAGGAATCGTTTTTATTGATGAAATCGATAAGATTGCTCGTAAAAGCGATAATCCATCCATAACTAGAGATGTTTCTGGAGAAGGTGTTCAACAAGCTTTGTTGAAATTACTAGAAGGAACCGTGGTTAATGTTCCGCCAAAAGGAGGAAGAAAACATCCGGATCAAAAGTTTGTAGAAGTCAACACCAAAGACATCTTGTTTATTGCTGGCGGTGCTTTTGACGGAATAGAAAGAATTATTTCGAAACGTTTAAATCGTCAAGCGGTTGGTTACAGCACTTCGAAAAATGCAGACAATATTGACAAAGACAATTTATTGCAATATATCATACCAAAAGACATCAAAGATTTCGGATTAATTCCAGAAATTATCGGTCGACTTCCGGTCTTAACGCACATGGATCCATTAGATAAAGCAACCTTAAGAGCCATATTAACCGAGCCTAAAAATGCGTTAATCAAGCAATATCAAAAGCTTTTCGCGATGGATGATGTAGAATTTATCATCACTGATGATGCTTTAGATTTTATCGTTGATAAAGCGCTTGAATACAAATTGGGAGCTCGAGGTTTGCGTTCATTGTGTGAAGCGATTTTAACAGATGCGATGTATGAATTGCCAAGCAATGATGAAAAAGTACTGCATATCGATAGAGATTACGCAAGCGATACGTTGACTAAAAATCTGTTGAAGCGTCTAGAAATTGCATCTTAACAGCAAAATTTAATAAAAAAATCCCGTGTCAATTGATACGGGATTTTTTTGTTGAAGTGTTATACAAATACCTTTTGGACCACATCTCATTCGATGTGGGCCGCACGAAATAAGCACTACTGAGAGAACTATTAATAACACTAATCTTTTCATTTTGGCCTAAAGATTATTAATGAGGCAATTTCTTGAGTTGATCTAAATAGTCTCTTTTGTTTGACAATCTAGGGATTTTGTGCTGCCCTCCTAATTTATCTTGTTCTTTCAACCAATCGTAGAACAAGTTTTCGCGCGCCACATTAATCACTAGCGGATTCAATGTCATATTGTTGTGTCGTTTGGCTTCGTAATCCGAGTTTAAAGATTGCAACGTCTCATCTAATATTTTTTGAAATTCATTGATATTGCTGGGTTTACTTTTGAATTCAATCATCCATTCATGAGCCCCTTTTTCTTTGTCTTGCATAAATATTGGCGCAACCGTGTAATCAACAACTTCGGAATTGGTAAGTTGGGAAGCCTTCGAAATCGCTTGATCGGTATTCTCAACCATTAGTTCCTCACCAAAAACATTGATGTGATGTTTGGTTCGTCCAGTGACACGGATTCGGTATGGACTCAAAGAAGTAAATCGGACTGTGTCGCCAACTAAATAGCGCCAAAGCCCCGCATTGGTTGAGATGAGAATGGCGTAATTTACATCTATTTCCACATCAGATAGTCGAATTGCTTTTTCTTCAGCAGTTCCAAAAGTCGACATGGGAATAAACTCGTAAAAAATTCCGTAGTCTAGCATCAGTAATAAATCGCTAGAATTATTTAAGTCTTGTATAGCAAAAAAGCCTTCAGACGCATTGTATATTTCGTAGTATTTAAAACTTGAAGAAGGAAGAATTTTCTTGTACTGTTCACGATAAGGTTCAAAACTTACGCCACCATGAAAATAGACTTCCAAATTGGGCCAAATCTCCATCAAATTTGATTTACCAGTATCTTCCAACATCTTATTCATCAAAACCAACATCCATGAAGGAACACCAGCAAAACTGGTAACATTTTCGTTTTTTGATTCCTCGATAATGGCCTTTATTTTGGTTTCCCATTCGCTCATTAGCGAAACCCTGCTGCTAGGAGTGCTACTAAACTCTGCCCAAATCGGCATGTTTTCGATCAAGATGGCCGATAAGTCGCCAAAAAAAGTATTGTTGTTTTCATAGATTTGCGAACTGCCACCTAATCGTAAGCTTTTGCCAATAAACAAATGAGAATCCTCGTTGTTATTCAAGTATAAACAAAGTAAATCTTTACTGCCTTTGTAATGACAGTCTTCGAGCGCTTCACTACTGACTGGAATGAATTTGCTTTTTGCGTTGGTAGTGCCACTAGATTTGGCAAACCACTTAATAGGTGAACCCCAGAAAATATTTTGTTCTCCACTTCGAGTTTGTTCAATAAATGGCTCAATATCTTCGTAAATTGAAATTGGAATTCTTTCAGCAAAAGTGTTGTACGATTTGATGGATGCAAAGTCATAATGCTTCCCCACAACTGTGTTTTCGGAAGCCCTGATGAGATTCAAAAGCAATTCCTCTTGAACTTCATTTGGGTACTTTAGAAACAATTCAATCTGATGAATGCGTTGTTTCAAAACCCAGGAGGCAATAGAATTGATTATTGGTAACGGCATTTGAATTTGTGATTTTAATGTATGATTTACGTTTTGTGAATAAATTAATCAAACACAAATCGATAACTTTACGGCTTTACCAAAATAACAAAAAATATAGCAGAAATTCTAATGCTATTTTTCGATAATCAGAGAAAAAATCAAATGAAGTACGAAGGAGTTTTAACTAAAATGCAATCCGAATTTGGAAATCCAATTCAATATTACTTAGAATTTGAAAACAGTTTTTTGAATGTCAATCAGGTTTTAGGCAAAGAACTAACTATTCAGTTGGAAGGTTATCAATGTTTGAATTGTGGTAAACGAAAAAAAATCTTTAGACAAGGATTTTGCTATGATTGTTTTTATGCGAGCCCTGCGGTCGGCGATTGGATTATGAAGCCCGAATTAAGTACTGCGCATCTGGGAATTGCTGATCGGGATTTAGACTACGAATCGAAAGTGCAATTGCAACCACATATTGTTTATTTAGCAATATCAAGCGAAGTGAAAGTGGGTGTGACCAGAAAAACCCAAGTGCCCACAAGATGGATTGATCAAGGTGCTGAGAAGGCTATTGCCATTGTGGAGGTTCCCAATCGTTATTTGGCCGGAATTACGGAAGTAGCCCTCAAAGAACATTTTGCAGACAAAACCAATTGGAGAAAAATGCTCACCAATGATATCATAACTAATGATCTGATTCTTGAAAAAGCAAAGGTTGAGAACTTACTTCCGCAAGAAGTTAAAGAGTATTTTTTTTCCGATAAGAACGAGGTCTATGAAATGAAGTATCCAATTCTAGACTATCCAAAAAAAATCAGCAGTCTCAGTCTAGAAAAAAATCCAAATTTCAAAGGAGTCCTAATAGGAATCAAAGGGCAGTATTTGCTTTTTGAAGATGGAACGGTTTTTAATGTTCGCAGTTCCGAAGGCAGTGTTGTTGCGATTGATATATAAAAAAAGCCCTAAAAAGTATTAGGGCTTTATGATTAAGTGCTTTTATTTTTTAAACAATCCATTGAGCAAATCTCCTGCTTTCTTTTTGATGTCTTCTTTTGCCGGAGATTTGGTTTTCGTTGTATCGGTTTTCGTATTTTTTTTAATTAAGTCTTCTAGAGCGTTGGTGCCTTGTTTCACTAATTTTTCTTTTTGCTGTTTTACCAATTGAGTGGTCAAATTAGTAATGCCGCTCTTAATATCCGTGGTTATTTTTGGACTTTTGAAATTACCAGTAACCAATGCATTAATCGGAATGTTTTCTAATTTATTGACGTCTGCAGGAGACAATTTCGCCAACAGTTTATTGACTTCTGGTCCGAGATATTTCGCTGGAACGTCAAATTTAAGGTTGTAATTCATACTTTGATCGAAGCCATGTTGACCACCAACATTCACTTTAGCATCTTGATATTTCAATTCGAACGGTTTGACGTTAACTTTTCCGTTGCTAAAATTCAGAGTTACTCTTTGATCATTTAAATTCAATTTCTTTAAGTCCAAGAATGGAATATCAGTTCCTAATTTAGATAAAAGTGCCGATTTGCTTGGGTTTACGGTTGTAGACAGCAATTGACCAAATAAATCTCCTGAAAGGCTACTAACATCTGGCGTCATTTCTTTTTCGTTTAAGTTTCCAGATAATTTGATGGTCGTATTTATTTTTCCCTCAACAACTTCTGCAATAGGTGCAATTTTTTTCAACATATCTAATTGCGAAAAGGTCTTTTGAATGTCTACCGCTTTCATCCCTAAATCCATATTAAAAACTGGGATTTTTCCTTTTGTAGAAACATCGCCATTGGCTAAAATCTGTCCGTCAAAAATATCAGTTTTGATGTTTTCAAGTGTTACTTTTTGGTCTCTAATAATGAGTTTACCCGAGACATTTTTCAAAGCCAAATTGTCGTACAAAACTGTGTTGGCTTTTGCTGTTAATGAGCAATTTAAGAATGCTGGAATTTTAACTGCTTCTTTTGGTTTTTGATTTCCTGTTTTTGGTGCTTCTGTTGTCATAAAATCACTAACAGCAAACTGATTGGACTGCATGTTGAAGTTTCCTTTTAACTCTTGATCTTTCAACATAAATCCGAAAAGATTCTCTAGCACCCCATTCACTTTCATGTCGGTTTTGCCAGTTGTCAGATCGAGTTCCTGAAGGTTGATTCTCGTGTTTGTAAACTGAACCACTGCTTTGTTGATGTTCATCGCTTTGTTGGTGTCATCTACATATTTGAATCCTGTTAGGGTCATATTCCCCGAGTTTTGCATCTTTTCATATTGATTCGTTTCTACCGATTTCATGTCAAATTTTGTCACAACATCTGCTTTCAAAATACCAGAAAGCGGCACTTTTAGCTTTACTGGATACGCTTTAGAAACATTGCCAAGATTGACTACACCTTTCAATTGTGCATCAACGAGCGGATTTTCTGCTAAGTTTTTGATGTTGGCTTTCGCATTAAAGACATCTTGGTCAATTCGAAAAGACAACTGATCTAAATTCACGTACGTGTCATTAGTCAAACCAGTTTCATTAATAATTTTCGTATCGATGATAATATTCTGAATCGATTTTGGAAGGTTCGGATACTGAAAAGAAGCGTTGTTGGATGCAATCGCCACGTTGAATTTTGGTACGGTTGTGTCAGAAAGTATTCCTTTGGCAAAACCAGTTACGGTAAAGTCGCCAGTTGTTTTTACATCTTTGATATTTGCCGTATAAGCTGCGGGAATTAAACCTAAGAAGTTTTGGAAGCTCGACGTTGGCGTTTTAAATTTCAAATCATATTGTTGCCCGTTTTCGAGCATTTGAATAAAACCATCAAATTCTAAAGGCAATTTGTTGATGAGCGCTTTGTTTTCTTTGAAAGTGTATTTGCTTTGATCCAAATCGATTCCCAAAACCGCATCTAGCGACAAAGCCACATGATTCATATAGTTGGCTTTATCCATAAAGAGGGAAACTTTTGCAGTTGATTTGGTGTCAAGGTCCAATTTAGAGTTGGTAAAATCGCCAGTCCCTGAATGATCTAGGCTGTCGATAATCATCTTAATTTTAGATCGTTCATCAAAATACTTGAAACGAAGGTTGGTGACTTTGTATTCTTTAATTTTTAGAGATAACGGGCTGCTTTTGCTGTCGTCTTGCTCTTTGTCGTCTTTCAAAGCGATATCGAAGTTACCTAGGCCATCTTTGTTAAAGAGAATGTTAATCAATCCGTTTTCTGTTGAAACCGCTTCAATATTCATCGACTCTTCTTTACCTTTAAAAAGTTCTTTGACAGACATTTTCAAATTAATTTGTCCCAAGGAGATCAGCGTGTCGCCTTCGAAAGGTGCTTTATTGATGATGAGTAATTTGTCGATTGTGACGTTAGCTTGCGGAAAACTCTTGAATAAACTCAAATCTGCATCTTCAAAGGAGACTTTGGCATCTACTTTTTCATTGATGGCATCGGTGATTTTTGCTTTGATTTGATCCTTGAAGAAGAAAGGAATTGCAAATAAAGACAGTATAAGAACCAATAAAATAATTCCGACAATTTTTAGTGTTTTCTTTAGCATAACTAGATGGTTTTAGTGTACAACGTAACGAACTCAGAATTTCTTATTTAATGAATATTAATTTCAAAAGGTAAACTTGCTTGCACCCCTTTTTTGCTTTGAATACGGCGGATTTGTTCAATCACTTTATAATTTTCTTCGCCCAATTCTTCTTTTATAAAACTTTCTTTTGTTTTCATGAAAGGAACGCCAAGATTGCCCAAGTAATCTTGAAAATCTTTTTCATAAATCGGGAGATTCTGCGTTTTATAATCTTTAATCTTTGCCAATGACGCAGCAAATTCTACAGCTGAATCAAGTCCACCGATTCTGTCCACCAAACCAATTTTCAACGCTTCAGAGCCTGACCAAACGCGCCCTTGTGCAATCGCATCCACTTGGCTAAAAGACATTTTGCGTCCTGCGGCAACACGGGAAACAAAAGTGTTGTATATTTTCTCGACACCTTCTTGCGCCACAAATTTGTAGTTTTCGGATAAAGGTCTAAAGATACTATAGTCTGTTGCGTTAGCATTGGTGCTCACTTGTTCAGAATTGATACCCATTTTTGTAGTGAGTTCTGTAAAGTTTGGCAACAAACCAAAAACACCGATAGAGCCTGTTATGGTATTGTTTTCAGCAAAAATGGTGTTGGCGTTGCAAGCAATATAATAACCGCCAGAAGCCGCCAAATTACCCATAGAAACAATGACGGGCTTCACTTTTTTCGTCAATTCGATTTCTCTCCAAATAAGTTCGGAAGTCAAAGCACTTCCTCCAGGAGAGTCAATTCGGAGCACAATTGCCTTAATTTTCTTGTCTTTTCGAGCTTCTTGCAGAGAGCGTCTCATCGAACCTTCTCCAACAGTATTGACATCACCTTCACCACTTCCGATATCTCCTTGTGCATAGATGATTGCGATTTTGTTTTTAGAGGAAGATTCAGTTGCGGTTGAAGCCACATTCTTCGCATAATCAAGAATCGAAATAGAATTATAATCTTCGTCAGCATCGACTTGTAGTAATTTTCGGATGTCATTATGATATACATCTTCATAAACAACTTTGTCTACCAGTCCTTGCATTTTCGCCATTTCTGGCGTTCGGGCAGCCAATTGATCTGCAATTTCGTTAAGCTTATTTGTAGAAATTTTACGACTTGTTGAAATGTCAGTTACAACCGAATTCCATAGTGAATTTAATAGTGAGGTTATTTGCTCTCTATTGGCCTCGCTCATCTTGTTTTCTAGGAAAGGCTCTACAGCGCTTTTGTATTTTCCATGTCGAATAACTTCCATTTTGACGCCGTATTTTTCCTGAAAATCTTTGAAGAACAAAAGCTCAGAAGACAGACCTTTGAATTCCATTTCTCCAATTGGATTTAGATAAATTGTGTTCGCAACAGAATTTAGATAGTATTCTTTTTGAGTATAAAAATTCGCATAGGCGAGTACAAATTTTCCTGATTTCTTAAAATCTTTTAATGCTTCCCGAACAGATTTAATTTGCGCCATTCCTAGGTTAGAATTGTCATTTAAGATCGAGATTCCTTTGATGTTATCATCTTCCTTGGCGGCATGAATAGCTCTAATTACATCGGATAGCCCATCATGTCTGGCATCGAAATAATCGATTTCCTTATAGTTAAATTTTCCTGCGTAATCTGAGGAAACCTTTGATAAATCGAGTATAATGACCGAATTGTCATCGACAGTGATGCTCTCGGAATTTCCTCCGAATAATACGCCAATAAATAATAATCCAAAAATGAAGATCATAAAAAAGGCAAATAGACCAACAATTGTGGCTAAGACGTTTGCTAAAAATCGCATAATTTTTTTATCAATAGGTTGAATTGGAACTCTGAAAGTTACAAAAAACAACGGTAATTAAATTTATTAACAGTCGCTGCAAATATACTTCTATTCTAAAATTCTTTTACTTAATTTGCGGTTAATATGAGCACGCAACATCAAGTTATTTTATCGTTAGGAAGCAACCAAGGAAATCGGTTACAGAATATCCAAAATGCTATTGATTCTATCCATCGTGGTGTTGGGACTGTGGTTAAAGTTTCAAATTTGTACGAAACGCCAGCGTGGGGATTTGATGGAGAAGTTTTTTACAATTGTGCATTGGTATTAAACACGCAGAATTCAGCGGAAACAATCCTTCAAAAAGTTTTAGAAATTGAAAATAATTTGGGGAGAGTTAGGTCTGTAGTTGAAGGATATCAGTCGAGAACTATCGATATAGATGTTGTCGCCTTTAACGAAGAAATTATTGCTTCTAAGGATTTAACAGTACCGCACCCTTTTATGCAGGAGCGATTGTTTGTCTTGGTGCCGATGCGTGATTTGAATTTAGATTGGAGACATCCCATTTTACAAAAGTACTTGCCAGAACTTCTGAAAGCTTCTGAGGACAAAAGCAAGATTAAGCTGTTGCAATCCATGGACTTTCCGCTAAAGAAAATGGGACTCGACCAATTCAATTACATTGCGATTGAAGGAAATATTGGAGCTGGAAAAACAACTTTGACCACGAGGATTGCGGAAGATTTTAATGCTAAGACTGTTTTTGAAAGATTTGCCGACAATCCGTTTTTGCCCAAGTTTTATCAAGATCAGAGTCGTTATGCTTTTCCGCTGGAAATGTCGTTTTTGGCAGATCGATACCAACAAATTTCTGATGATTTAGCGCAGTTCGATTTATTTAAAGATTTTATTATTGCGGATTATCATATTTTCAAATCACTGATATTTGCGAAAGTTACGCTGACTGACGATGAATATCGTTTGTATCGAAAGTTGTTTGAGATCATTTATAAGGAAATGCCAAAGCCAGATTTGTATATCTATCTTTATCAGAATACCGAACGGCTATTGGAGAATATTAAGTACCGCGGCAGATCATACGAACAAGAGATTCCCGCGGAGTATCTTGATAAAATTAATAAAGGATATTTAGATTACATCAAGTCACAAACGGATTTAAATGTGCTGATTATTGATGTATCCGATAAAGATTTCGTCAAAAAACAAGAAGATTATGTTTTTGTTTTGGAAGCGATTCAAGACAAATTGTCAAATTAATAGTGTGTTTTTTTGAATAAATCCCAAATCACAATGCCGGCGCTGACTGCAATATTCAAAGAGTGTTTGGTGCCTAATTGCGGAATTTCAATGGTGCCGTCGCAGATTTCAATAGCCTTTTGATTAACGCCGAAAACTTCATTTCCGAAAACGACCGCATATTTTTCATTAACATTTATTGAAAAATCTTGGAGGAAAATAGCATTTTCAACTTGTTCAATGGCGTATACTTTTACCGACTCTCTTTTGAGTTTTTCGATTACAGAAACTACGTCTTGAACATGTTCCCAATCGACGGTTTCTGTCGCGCCGAGGGCAGTTTTATTTATTTCCTTATTGGGCGGCGTTGCTGTAATTCCGCATAAATAAATTTTCTCAATCAAAAAAGCGTCGGCAGTTCTAAAAACAGATCCAATGTTGTTCAAACTGCGAATGTCATTTAAAACTAAAATTAGAGGCGTCTTAGTTGCTGTTTTGAAGTCTTCAATAGATTTTCTTTCTAACTCACTGTTTTCGAGTTTGCGCATTAAAATGTATTTTAGGTTATTGCAAAAAAAAGGCTCCCATAACATGGAAGCCTTTAATCTTATCTTGAAAACTTATCCTTTTGGAGTTTCTTTTGGAGAATCATCACCAAGAATTGTACCTTTAATAGTCAAAACTTTAGATGCGCTTCCTTCAGCATTTGAGGTAACAGTTACTGTTTTTGTAAAAGCACCAACTCTATCTGTAGCATATTTTACTCCAATCACTGCTCTTGCACCTGGGGCTATTGGCTCTTTTGGAAAAGAAGGCACTGTGCAACCACATGAACCAGTAGCATTGGTGATAATTAATGGTTTGTTTCCGTTGTTTACAAATACGAATTCACGTTTTCCGTCAGCGTTGTGAGGAAGTGTACCATAATCAATGGTTTCGTTTTCGAAAAGCATTCCAGCTCCATCTATTTTAGGTGAATCAGCTTTAGCAGGAGCAGCTTCTTTTTTTGCCACTTCTTTTTTTACCGTTTTTTTTGCTTGTGCATTTGAGGTTGTTACTCCAAAAATCGTCAATACAGCTAATAATACTATTTTTTTCATTGTTGTTATTGATTAATAATTACAAAGCAAAACTATTCAAAAATTTTAATCTGCAATTTAATTTTTTCTTAAAATTAATTAATTTTTAATTCGACAATATAATCGTTTTAAAATTTTTAAATTCGCTATTCTATTTTCAACCCTCAAAAATATTTTAAGCCCTTGAAATCAGAAGAAAAAGAAGCAAAAGAGACTCCGTTAATGAAGCAATATAATGAGATAAAAAGGAGGTATCCTGATGCTTGTTTGTTGTTTCGAGTGGGTGATTTTTATGAAACTTTTGGTGACGATGCGATTAGAGCTTCGAAAATCTTGGGGATTGTTCTTACAAAAAGAGGTGCTGGATCCGAAACAGAAACGGCTTTAGCAGGATTCCCGCATCATTCTCTCAACACTTATTTGCCTAAATTGGTAAAAGCAGGTCTTCGGGTGGCAATATGTGACCAATTAGAAGATCCGAAAATGACGAAGACTATTGTCAAAAGAGGTGTGACAGAATTGGTAACGCCAGGAGTTTCTATGAATGATGAGGTGTTGCTATCTAATTCTAACAATTTCTTGGCCTCGATTTATTTCGGGAAAAAAGTTGTGGGAATTTCTTTTCTTGACATTTCAACGGGGGAGTTTTTGACTGCACAAGGGAATGAAGAGTATATTGATAAACTGCTTCAGAACTTTAACCCAAGTGAAGTCTTAGTGGCTAAAATTCATAAAAATATTTTTAAAGAGACATTTGGTGAAGATTACCATCATTTTTATTTAGAAGACTGGATATATAAAGAAGATTACGCTTTTGAATCATTGACTAATCATTTTCAAACTGCCACACTTAAAGGTTTTGGAATTGAAGAATTGCAAGAAGGAATTATTTCTTCCGGTGCCATTTTGTATTATTTATCTGAGACTCAGCATAACAAAAGACAACACATTACATCTATTCAGAGAATTGCCGAAGATTCTTATGTTTGGATGGATCGCTTTACAATTCGAAACCTAGAGTTGTACCATAGTTACAATCCAAATGCAGTTACGTTGCTTGATGTAATTGACAAGACATTATCGCCAATGGGAGGTCGATTATTGAAACGGTGGTTGGCGTTGCCTTTGAAAGACATTCGGAAGATTCAAAACCGTCATGAAGTTGTAACCTATTTGAAGGATAACCAAGAGATTTTAAGTACTATTCAATTTCAAATTAAGCAGATTTCGGACCTTGAGCGTTTGATTTCAAAAATTGCTGCTGGGAAAGTATCGCCGAGAGAAGTTGTTTTTTTGAAAAATTCTCTAGATGCCATTTTGCCCATAAAGGAAATCGCCTTACAAAGCAAGCAATCCGCGGTTAGGATTATTGGAGATAGTCTTAACAGTTGTGATGTGTTGCGTGAAAAGATACAAACAACGCTAAATCCTGAGGCACCAGTAGCCATTTCGAAAGGGAATGCGATTGCAAAAGGAGTTAGTGCTGAACTCGATGAGTTGCGATTGATTTCTAGTTCAGGAAAAGAGTTTTTAGAAGGAATTGAAACCAGAGAATCTGAAAAAACCGGTATAGCCTCTTTAAAGATTTCGTTTAATAATGTATTTGGATACTATATAGAAGTCCGAAACACGCATAAGGACAAAGTTCCTTCAGAATGGATTAGAAAGCAAACACTAGTCAATGCAGAGCGCTATATTACCGAAGAGCTAAAGGAATATGAAACAAAGATTTTAGGGGCCGAGGAAAAGATACAGAAATTAGAAGTTGAATTATTTGAGCAGTTGGTGACTTGGGTTGCTACTTATATCAAGCCAGTGCAGTTGAATGCCAACTTGATTGCGCAATTGGATTGTTTGACTTCTTTCGCGCAATCAGCAATTGAAAATAAATATGTTTGTCCAAATTTAGATGAAGGTTTTGATCTGGATATTAAAAATGGCCGACATCCGGTAATCGAGAAGCAATTGCCTGTTGGCGTGCCTTATATTGCGAATGATGTTTTTTTAGACCGAGAATCGCAACAGTTAATTATGATAACTGGTCCCAATATGTCGGGTAAGTCAGCCATTTTGAGACAAACTGCCTTAATTGTCCTTTTGGCTCAAATCGGAAGTTTTGTGCCTGCCGAATCCGTAAATATGGGAGTTGTAGACAAAATATTTACAAGAGTTGGAGCAAGTGATAATATTTCGATGGGGGAATCAACATTTATGGTAGAAATGAATGAAACTGCATCAATTTTGAATAATCTTTCGGAACGCAGTTTGATTTTGTTGGATGAAATCGGACGGGGAACCAGCACGTATGATGGCATTTCGATTGCCTGGTCAATTGCGGAGTTTCTACATGAGCATCCTACGAGACCTAAGACATTGTTTGCAACGCATTATCACGAACTAAACGAAATGAGCGAATTGCTGCCGAGAATTCAGAATTTCAATGTTTCTGTAAAAGAACTAAAAGATACAGTGCTATTTATTAGAAAATTGGTTAAAGGAGGAAGTGCGCATAGTTTCGGATTGCATGTGGCGAAAATGGCAGGAATTCCGCAAATCGTTTTGTTAAAGGCGCAGAAAATATTAAAGAAGTTGGAGAAGAATCACTCTAGTGACGCTTTAGATAGCATCAAGACAGAGAAGGCTGAAATGCAAATGAGTTTCTTCAATTTAGATGATCCTTTATTAGAAGAAATAAGAGATGAAATTCTAAATTTAGATATCAATACTTTAACACCCATTGAGGCCATGATGAAACTTAATGAAATTAAGAGAATGTTGTCGAAAAAATAGAATATTTACAATTAAAGAATAGTGATTCAAGACATTATAAAAACACATTCTTTTTTTTCCAAAAAAGGCTTGTGAAATTGAATTAAAGTATTAAATTTGCCCTCGCATTACGAAACAAGTAAGGCAGTTCTTTTAAAAGTTGAAATGCGAAAATAGCTCAGTTGGTAGAGCGCGACCTTGCCAAGGTCGAGGTCGCGGGTTCGAGCCCCGTTTTTCGCTCAAGTTGATCTCGCTCGGATGGTGAAATTGGTAGACACGCTGGACTTAAAATCCAGTGAACAGCAATGTTCGTGCGGGTTCAAGTCCCGCTCTGAGTACAAAAAAGCTTCAAACAACAGTTCGAAGCTTTTTTTATTTATGCCTATTTAAACATTTCAAATGTTGCCAAATAAAAAAACCACGCTTAGCGTGGTTTTAAAATTTTTAGAAGTAATTTCTAATTATTTTTTTGCTTCTTCAGCAGCAGGAGCAGCAGCAGCATCAGCAGCAGGAGCAGCTTCAGCAGCAGCAGCAGCAGTGTCAACAGCAGCAGGAGCTTCTTCTACAGCAGGAGCAACTTCTTCAGTCATTGGAGCTTCTTCAGCAGGAGCTTCAGCTTGTTTACAAGATACTACAGTTAATGCAGCGATTACAGCTAAACTTAAAAATACTTTTTTCATCTTACTTAATTATAAAAGGTTAATTATTAATTCGAGGCAAAGATATAAATTTTTTATTATGGAAAAATATTTTTCAATTTTTTTTTCAAAATTTACATTCTATTGCAACTGCGCTCTACTTACCAAGGATTATGCCAAAAAAGGCGACGTGTGCATTTAAATTAAATTCACATTAAATTTAACATATTGATAAATTTGTGAAATCAATTATTAAAAAAAGCTGCGTTTTATTTTTTTATTTTTTGTTTTGGATGGGTAATTCTCATTTCTTCGATAAGGTTTTTGGCGTTAGCATACTTATCAATGATAAATAAAATGTACCTTACATCTACCATTACGTTTCTACAAATGGCAGGATCGTAGTAAATATCACTCATTGTTCCTTCCCAAACTCGGTCGAAATTCAATCCAATTAAGTTTCCTTTTACGTCGATGGCGGGGCTTCCAGAATTTCCTCCAGTGGTGTGGTTCGTGCCAATAAAGCAAACAGGCATTTTACCTTTTACACCATACATTCCGTAGTCTTTAGTTTTATATAGGTCAATCAATTTTTTTGGAACATCAAATTCATAATCACCAGGAATATATTTTTCTAAAACACCATCTAAATAAGTGAAGGGTTTGTAAATAGTAGCGTCTTTTGGTTCATATCCTTTTACTTTTCCATAGGTAACGCGCAAAGTGCTATTGGCATCTGGAAATATTCGAGAATCTTTATTCAATTCTAATTGCGCTTTCATATAGGTTCGTTGCAAAGTCAAATTCCTTAAATTAATTTCATCATATTTTGGCGCCACTTCTTTAAGATATTTATCCGCCATTTCTTTCACCAATAAATAGCCTTTGTCGTTATTAAGATTTGTTAAAATTGTTTTTGTGTCACCAGTTAATAGTTCTTTGGTTCCTGCAAAAGTTATCAATTTTGAACTAGTATATAAGGAGCTAGTCAGTTCTTTGATGTT
>CALPOS020000028.1 GCA_943325255.2 Sphingobacterium thalpophilum | reverse complement strand
GTAACAGGAACTTTGTCTTTTAATGGGCAACGTTGTACCGCACTCAAAGTATTGTATGTTCATGAATCGATTGTTGCTGAGTTTAACAAACGATTTACAGCGAAAGTCGATGCGCTTACATTCGGAAACCCATGGGATAGCGGTGTTTTTTTGACGCCTTTACCAGAAAGTGAGAAGCCAAATTATATTCAAGAGTTGATTGATGATGCAAAATCTAAAGGAGCTCACATTATCAATGCAAAAGGAGGAACGCGTTCAGAGAATTATATTTTTCCAGCGGTCCTATTTCCGGTAAACAAAGAAATGCGACTGTATCATGAAGAGCAATTTGGTCCAGTGATTCCAATTTTGACATTCAAAGATATCCAAGAACCGTTGAATGATATGGCGGAATCAAATTATGGTCAACAAGTGAGTTTGTTTGGTAGAGATATCAAAACGATTGCGCCGCTTATTGATACTTTAGTCAATTTGGTATGCAGGGTAAATTTAAATAGTTCTTGTCAACGTGGGCCGGATATTTATCCTTTCACAGGAAGAAAAGATTCTGCAGTAGGGACTTTGAGCATTCACGATGCACTGCGTTCATTTTCGATTCGGACTTTTGTGGCGTCGAAGGATAATACGTACAACAATGAAATTTTACAGGCTTTGTTGGATAGTAAAGCGTCTAATTTTATTAATACGGATTATATTTTGTAAGGATTGTTTAATTGTTTAATTGTTTAATCGTTAAATTGTTAAATCGTTGATTCGTATAGTTGTTTAATCGTTAATAGGTTTTGATAGGTAGACCTCTGCACAGCGGAGCTACTTTTCATTTACATTGAAATCGAAAAAAAAGCCGAAACGAATTCCGGTCTTTAGGTAACTACTTCTTTTTCAATCTATTTTTAAATATTTTTTCAAACTTGGCAATCTTGGGTTGAATTACCATCTGACAGTAGGGTTGGTCTTTGTTGTTCTGATAGTAATTTTGATGGTACGCTTCTGCCTTATAAAACTTGGTAAATGGTTCCAAAGTAGTCACAATCGGATCATAATATACTTTTGCTTTTTTTAACGCTGCAATAATCGATTGTGCCGCATTTTTCTGTTCCTCGTTTTTATAGAAAATCACTGACCGGTATTGCGTGCCTTCATCGGCGCCTTGTCGGTTGAGGGTTGTTGGATCGTGAACGGTAAAAAAAACTTTAAAGATTTCATCTAAATTGGTGACTTTTTTATCGTAAGTAATTTGCACGACCTCTGCATAACCGGTGCGTCCCGAAGAAACCTCTTCGTAACTTGGATTTGGTTTTTTTCCTCCAGAGAAACCTGACACGACCGATTGAACACCCATTAAGTTTTCGTAGACCGCTTCGACACACCAATAGCAACCGCCGCCAATCGTGATGGTTTCCAGATTGTTTGCCGTTGTTTCGGGTTTGTTGTTTTTTTGGGCAAAAAGCGAAAAAGTAGTCATGGCAAGCATTATATAGATAGCTTTCATAAGGAGATTATTTTGTGTCAGGTTCAAATTCCAAAGAGATGGCGTTCATGCAATACCGTTTTCCAGTGGGTTCTGGTCCGTCGTCAAATAGATGTCCAAGGTGACTGTCACATCTTCCGCAGAGGGCTTCAATGCGTTGCATTCCATAAGAGTTGTCCTTTTTAAAAACGATACTCAACTTGTTTTCTTGTTCAAAGAAACTAGGCCAACCACAACTACTGATAAATTTTTGATTTGACCTGAATAGTTGGTTGCCACAAACCGCACAGTAATAAGTACCTTTTGTTTCAGCGCTCCACAATTTTCCAGTAAAAGCAGGCTCTGTTTCCGAATTTCGCGCCACCGCATACAAATCAGGTGACAGTACTTTTTTCCACTCTGCATCTGAAACTTGGAGTTTCTTTTTGTCGGTTTTAGAGAAATACGGATTTTTCATGGGTTTGTTTTTGGTGTTTAGATCTTGTTTTTCGGCTGATTTATTTTGAGCGCATGAAGCCAAGCAAATCGCGAACAGCAGTATTGTAAAAATGGAAGAGTCGATTGATTTTTTCATAGAATTTAATTCGTTATTGATTTCAATACAAATATAAATTGAGGATGGTTTTGTGAGATGTCTGTTAGTTTACAATTACAGTTTAATTAAACTAACATTAACAACCGGGGCGCATAATTTCACATCTTAAAGTTAACTCGATTATAAAAAGCATCAGATAAAACACTCGTTAAACTTATCACAATTCAAAAATACGCGCAATTCCACCTACTTTTTTTGTATTTTTGGACTCCTTTACCACCTATGAAAGAAGAAGAAGTTATATTGGTTAACGAGTTGGATGAACCCATTGGTTTAATGCCGAAATTAGAAGCGCATCAGAAAGCTGTTTTGCATCGTGCCTTTTCGGTGTTTGTACTGAATGATCAAAATGAGATCATGTTGCAGCAACGGGCGCATCATAAATACCATTCTCCTTTATTATGGACAAATACTTGTTGCAGTCATCAAAGAAGTGGAGAAACCAATATAGAAGCGGGAAGTAGAAGATTGTTTGAAGAAATGGGTTTCAAAACTGACTTAAAAGAACTTTTTCATTTTATTTATAAAGCCCCATTCGATAATGGTTTGACCGAGCACGAGTTAGATCATGTTATGATTGGTTATTACCATGAGGATCCGATTGTTAATCCAGAGGAAGTGGAAGATTGGAAATGGATGAAAATTGAAGACATCAAAACTGATATGGAGTTAAATCCAGCTATTTACACAGTTTGGTTTAAGATCATCTTCGACGAATTCTACCATTACATAGAAGATCATAAACTACAATAAGATTCAAAAACCATTGCACCGATGAAAGTAACGATTAGTAGAAGAGCTCATTTTAATGCCGCGCATCGATTGTATCGTAAAGATTGGTCGGACGAAAAGAATAATTCGATTTTCGGAAAGTGTAATAATCCTAATTTTCATGGACACAATTACGAATTAATCGTTAGTGTAACTGGAGCAATAGACCAAGAAACGGGATATGTTTTGGATGTAAAAGTTTTGACGGATTTGATCAAAGAAGAAGTTGAAAATCCGTTTGATCATAAGAACTTGAATCTAGATGTCCCAGAATTCAAAGATTTGAATCCCACTGCAGAAAATATTGTTGTTGTGATTTGGAATAAACTCAGAAATCGACTTGATTTGAAATTCGATTTGCAAGTCGTACTCTATGAAACTCCCCGCAATTTTGTAACCTACAACGGACAATAATGGGATTAAAATTAGGAGATGTAGTTCCAAATTTTACTGCACAAACAACCGACGGCAGTTTATTTGACTCGCAGGATTATATCAGAAAGAAACCCTTGGTTATTTATTTTTATCCAAAAGACGACACGTTGGTTTGTACTGCACAAGCGTGTAGTTTTAGGGACCAATATGAAGATTTCAAATCGTTTGGGGCTGAGGTAATTGGCGTGAGTAGTGACAGTATTCGGTCGCATCAAGAATTTGCTAAACAATATCAATTGCCGTTTATCCTATTGTCAGACTCAAAGAAACAATTGCGAAAGTTGTTTGGTGTTCCGAATGATTTGCTTGGCTTACTTCCAGGTCGTGTTACTTATGTTCTTGATGATAAAGGAAAAGTACAATTGATTTTTAATAGTATGTCTGGTCCGATTCACATCCAGAAAGCATTAGCATGTATTAAAAAAATGAGCGAGAAATCATAGTTTGTCTGTACGTTTTAGTGATGGGTCGAATGCAATTCGTTTAATCACTGACGCGCTAATCATTAACCAATTTCTTTTTATATTTTTGGACTCTAATTTATCATCAATGAAATTTTATCCATTACAATTCCAACCCATTCTAAAAGAACGAATTTGGGGAGGAACTAAATTAAAATCGATTTTAAATAAACCAATTACTTCTTCCATTACGGGAGAAAGTTGGGAACTGTCCACTGTTGAAGGCGATGTGAGTGTCATCGCGAATGGAGATTTCGCTGGAAAATCACTGACCGCTATGATCGATCAATATCCAAATGAAATACTCGGCACAAGGGTTTTTACAAATTTCGGAAAGCAGTTCCCACTGTTATTCAAATATCTAGACGCACGTGAGGATTTGTCTATTCAAGTGCATCCTAATGACGAATTGGCTAAAGCGCGTCACAATTCGTTTGGCAAAACAGAAATGTGGTACGTCATGCAGGCAGATGAAGATTCGAACTTAATCGTCGGCTTCAAAAAAGATTCCGATGCTGCAGAATATGTTGAAAATCTAAAGAACAATACTTTGCTATCTATCTTAGATACGGTTCCAGTTGAAGTTGGAGATGTCTTCTTCCTCGAAACCGGCACTGTGCATGCTATTGGCGCTGGATTAGTGATTGCAGAGATTCAACAAACGTCTGACATTACTTATAGATTGTACGATTTTGATCGCGTAGATGCGCAAGGGAAAACCCGAGAATTGCATATCGATTTGGCTTTGGACGCTATCAATTATAAAAAGATAGAAGCTCAAAAATTTTATCAGAAGCAACAAAACACAGCCAACGAAATGGTTGATTGTAATTATTTTACGACCAACTATATTCCGTTAAGCGGTGCGATGAAATTTGAAAAAGACGGGACAAGTTTTCATGTTTATATGTGTACCGAAGGCGCGTTTTCGATAGAACAGGACGGTGTAGCACACCAATATAAAAAAGGCGATACCATTTTGTTGCCCGCTGCAATTTTGAGCTACCAGTTTATTGGGAATGCTTCAATATTAGAAATTTATATTAAATAGTTTGTGATAGAAAAAATAGGTGTACTTTTGCCCGCGAATTAAAATCAAAAAAATACCCATTATTATGGCAAATGTTAAGAATCTAAAAAAAGACATCAATTTCGTTTTAGGAGATATTATTGAAGCAGTTTATTTGTTTGAAATGTCAACTACCGGAAAACCAACAGCGGAAACCAACGCATTAATCGATGAAGCAATTGCGTCGTTTGATGATTTGATTACAAAAGTAAACGCAAAGAAAGTGGAGAACAAAAAAGCACATTTCAAACAAATTAATCAAGAGTTGGAACAAGCTGCAAATCAATTGATTGTTAAGATTAACGCTTTACAATAAAATATTGTTCTAAAAAAGTCTGGTTTTATTTTGCAAATTTAAAATGGACTTCTATATTTGCAATCGAAATACGTCGCCAGCGTAGCTCAGTTGGCTAGAGCAGCTGATTTGTAATCAGCAGGTCGTGGGTTCGAGTCCCTCCGCCGGCTCCAAAAAAAAACCATCACATTTGTGATGGTTTTTTTATTTTATTAAAAACTCAATTAATTGTGACTTATGTCATCGACCCCAAGAACAGAAGAATAAGCTTCGTCAGACACATCTGTTATGATAAAAGCAACATACACTTCACTTCCAACATTTGCAAAGTTGAGTACTTTATTAAGCCAACCTGTTGAACCAGCATAGGCGTCACCGTCATCTGGCATACCCGGAAAGTTGCCGCATTGCTGATTACCTGCAAGTCCAATTGTATTCACACTATTAATAAATTCAGAGTGGGCACCATTGGCACCAAAAACAATGGCAATAAAAGTATCATCATATATTGAGTCAACAAACTCTTGAAATTCAGCAGAAAGAAAATTGTATTTGAAACTAAGTGAAGTAATATCTGTGGCTCCAGTAATAGGCCCTACAATCATAATGCTAGATGCGCCACCAATGGCGCTTGAGGTTGAAACCAATCCATTCCCAGAAGTTAAACAAGCGAACTGACTTCCGCCAAAAGGGCTTATGCATCCACTAGTGCCAATAATATTTCCATCACCTATAAAATTAACACCGGCAGAACCGTTTTCAAAACCGTAGTTTCCGTCGAAACTACTTGTTCCTGACATTCTGTTTGCCACTGCAGAGGTAGTATATTCATATATTTGTTCAGTTTCTAAACCAACACCTGCATCGTCTTTTAAGCCACTTGTTAGTCTAATTTTGATATTTGCATTGGCAGCAAATTGTGTTTTCGGTGTAAAATTAAATATCGCAAAACCATTTGATCCTTCATTGATCGAAATAGTCCCCGTAACTTGAACATCATTTTCTGTTACAATAAAAGATTCTTCGGTTATAGAACTAAGTAAAATCTTATCGTCAAAGAAGAAAACAATCGGAATGTTTGCTGGATAAGGTACGTTAGATACGGAAGGAATAGCTTGAGCTATTTTTAAAGTTGCGCTATCACTATTATCTGTAATACTGGTGACACCACCATTTCCGTTGTTAACTATTTTATAATAAGTTTCTGGTGTAGGAGTTGAATCGTTAGAGTCACTGCTACTACAACTTACCATAAAAGTTGAGATGGTAAAAAGGTAGGATAATGGAAGGAAAATTTTTTTCATACTAATATTATTTTTATGTTTATTGGACTAATGTAGTTAATAAAAACTTAAAAAAATAAAAAAATCACTGTTTTCCATTCTTTTCCGGAATGAACGCTATCCTTTCAACCAAGAATTTTTCAAATTGGTTTTGGTGGTATCTGTAAATTCGTAGCCAATATTGTCTTCTGATGGCATTTTTGTTTTCCCTGTGAGGACTTGTTCTTTTCCGTTGCGGATAATTTTTACGGTAATTGGGTCGTCGTTTTGCCACAATTGACTCGATGTAATGAGATCATAGATGTTGTCGAGGGTGTATTTTGTGGCATTAATCTCCGTTAAAATATCACCTCCTTGAATTCCCAATTCTTGATAAAAGATGTTCATTTCATCGGCAGGGAGCACAATAATTTCCTTTGTTTGTTGATTGACTGTAATTGTTGGCACTTGACCTTTCAGAAAGGGATTTCCAAATCCTTTTATGACTTTTTGTGAAACGCCTACTTTGTTTAGGAAGTCTATATATCGAATTGGCGTCGAACCCGAAACATGAGTAGTCAGAAACTTCCCGACTTCAGGGTAAGTTAAGGATGTAATTTTTGAAAATAACTCACTATCATTGAAGGCTTTTTCAGTCCCATATTCTTTAGAAAGTTTTTGCATCAAATCGAGAATGCCGCGAGTTCCATTGCTTTTCTCTCGAATAATAATATCGATACACATCCCAATTAGCGCTCCTTTTTCGTACACATTCAAATATTGATCTTTATAGGGTTTTGTCAATACATTGGCGCTCATTTTTGTAAATGGCATGGTATCATCCATATTGTTGGCGTTAGATATTTTCGCTGCCATTCTTGCATAAAAGTCAGCTTCCGAAATCAATCCTTGATTGATTTGAAAAAGGTTGGCAAAGTATTCTGTTACGCCTTCGTACATCCATAGATGTTCAGACATTTTGGGATTCGTAAAGTCGAAATCTTGAATTTCCTTAGCATGAATCGTTAATGGGGTGACAATATGAAAAAACTCGTGAGAAACAACGTCTTTTAGTTGCTCGCTTAACTCTTCAACGCCCATGGCCTCGGGCATCACCACAGTTGTTGCGGTTGGATGTTCTAAGGCACCGAACCCGTGTGCATCGTTCTCTTTTTGCACATCGGAAAGATACACCAGAATACTATATTTCTTAGTGCTATTAAATTTGCCTAAGAAGTTTTTTTGCGCCGTCATCATCGTCTTCATTGCCGGAGTAATTCCTTCCGCGGTGTGTGTACCATTCGGAGAATAAACGGCAATTAGAATTTGCATATCATTGATTGCAAAAGTGGTGTAATCTGGTGTGCTGTACATGATTGGGTTTTCAACCAATTCTGCATAACGTGTCACGGTGAAAACGTCACTATTGTTACTTGAATCGCTATCTGTCAGTGAAGTTGCTCCCCAAAGTGTTTCAGGATGTTTTACAGTCATTTTGTAAGCGTTGCTTGTAAATCCGTCAAAAAAGCCAACAAAACAGTGGGTGTTGAGCAAGATATTTTTACCTGCGTCGATATTGCTTCCGACAGGCGAGAAAATTTCATGAGTCGATTCGATATCATAGGTGTCATTGACTTGATAGGAAATAGACCCAATTTTCGTCGCATCAGAAATTTTCCAGGAGTTATCATCGATTTTTGTTGCGGTTAAGTAGGCTCCAATTTTATCATAGACTTTGAAGTTTTCGATATACAAACCAAAATTATCAGCAGAATACGTTCCCGGAACTGTTTTGGGAAAGTGGTAAATAATCTCGGACGTTTTTATTTTTGGAGGTGTAATGGTAACTGAAACTTTATCATTTAGGATTGATTGAAGATCAACTGTGACTTGCACTTGTTCTTTAGATTGACCATAAGTATTTATTTGATTTATACAAAATGTAAAAAGGACGATGAGGATGCTTTTTTTCATAGGTTAGGTGTACTTTTTTGATGACGCGCCAAATGTATAAAATTGTTTTACTAACTAACTTCTATTTAAAAAAGTTTAAGAAAAATAAAAGGTTAAGTCGTTATTATAAAACAAAAAACTCTTGCAGAACAAGAGTTGGTTTTTTAGTCTAATTTATTTTTGATATAATATTTTCCGTCTAATTCGTCATCAAAATCATCAATTTTAATTTGTTTTGGTTTGGGTTTGGCAGCATTGGCTTTCTTTTTCCAGATTTCAAATTTGTCCGCGGACAGTTTTTTCTTCATGATCTCAAGCACATCTTTCTCATCAATGCCTAGTTCCTTTTTAATGATTTCGTAAGGATTTCTCTCTTCTAAAGCCAAGGTGATGAGTCTTTCGTTTTGCTCCCAAGTCAATTCGATACGTTTACTCTTTTTCATTCTTTGAAAATTAATTCAACTTTTTTTAAAGGTTATTATTTGTAATTCAATATTAAGAAAAAATCCAATCACTTTATAAGGTCAAAAATTATTTTTTTATTTTTTTTGATTGCCTGCTGTATTTCTGGGCGCATTTAGGGGCATTTTTAAGAGAGAAGTAACGCTATTGTGTTCATTTGCTTCGGGATAGGTGTCAATTCCAAACACGATTTTATTCGGAGCAAGTGTTTTGTAAGTACCAAAAATGCGATCCCAAAAAGAAAACAAATTTCCATAGTTACTGTCAGTGTATGGCAAAACATAGTGATGATGCACTTTATGCATATTGGGTGTGACTAGAAAGAGACCCAGAAATTGTTCTAGTTTCTTGGGCAAAGTAATATTGGCGTGTTCAAATTGACTAGCTATCAAGGACAATGATTGATAGAGAAAAGCCAACCATAACGGGCAACCCGTAATCAAAACCGCAAGGCAGGTGAAGGCAAATCTGAGAACACTTTCACCCGGATGATGTCTGTTGGCGGATGTTGTATCGATCCACGTGTCGGAGTGATGAATCAGGTGAAATCGCCACAAAAACGGTATTTTATGCTGCAGCCAATGCACGAAGTACGCGGCAATAAAGTCGAGTAGCAAGAGGCCAATCAGCATAAAAATTACAGCGTTCATTTTTGGCAGCCAGTTTAAAAGGCCAAAATGATGTGCTTCGGTCCAATTGGTGGTTAAAAGTAAAATAAAGGCGAGGAGAAAATTAACTGCAATGGTCGTGAACGTAAAAAAGAAATTGATACCAGCGTGATGCCATTTTTGATATTGAAAACGAAACAACGGAAATGCTTTTTCAAGCCACCAAAATATGGTGATTCCACCCACGAGAATCAAACTTCGATGGAATGATGGAATAGTTGAAAAATAGGCTATGATTTCATTCATATAATTATGTCATTAGAATTGTCTACTATTGAATCACTCTGAATGTAAGATTGATTCGACCGCCTACGGGTTTATTCGTTTTTGGAATTTGATGCTTCCAAAAGTGTTGTGTTGTGCCTTTCATGATGAGCAAACTCCCATGTTCCAAAAGTATATTTTGTCTAAGTGACGGATTCGTATTATGTTTGAGTTGAAACAGTCTTTCCGAACCCAAACTCACCGAGGCAATTGTCGGATTTAGGCCCAATTCCTTTTCGTTATCGGAATGCCAGCCGTTGCTGTCTTGTCCGTCTCGATAATAGTTGAGTAAAACCGTCGTAAAGTTGATTTCCGCGACACTTTCTATATGAAATTTGATTTTTTGAAGTAACAAATTCCACGGATTTGGTTGCATCGTAATGTTGGAGTAGGAGTATGGTTTACCATCATTTCCGAATAGCGCTGTCATACGTGGTTGCGCAAACTCTTTTCCGAAAACTTTGATGTTATCTTGTTGCCATGGAATTTCACGCAACAAATCGTGGTATAACTCCGAGGCGATGTCATTATTAAAAAAGGATGGAACATAGACGATGTCCGCATCTGGAAGATGAAGTGATATGGGTTCGGCTGGAAAAAGGGAGCTCATTCTTCGTTATTTGTTTCAATTAAATCCTTTAAATGTAAACGCAATGCCGTAACGGAAATGCTAATTTCCCAGAATGAAATACCGAGCGAAATCAAAAGGCTCAATAAGCTGAGGCCAAATAAGTAGATTCCTGCTGTTGGAGATTCTAAAAACAGTAAAAGCATGGCGAATACCGACAAAAATAAAGACAAAACCCCATAAAGTTGCATGTGGCGAATGAGTGTCAATCGTAGATTGAGGTTCTTGATTTCAAGCAATATGCTTTTATTTTGGGCTTCTTCGTAGGTTTTCTTAAGTCCACGTACAATTTGTGCAATAGTCAAGAAGCGATTCGTGTACGCGAGGAGAATCAGCGATGTAGCTGAAAACAAAAGCGCCGGAGTTTCTATTGATAAAGTCATTGTTTAGTTTTGATGTAAATTTAAGGTTTTACTCTTTTGCTATGACTTGAAACAAAAAAAACCTATAAGCTTTCACTTATAGGTCTTTTGAACACTGTTGTTTTTCTTTATTTGATTAACTCAAAACTTCTTTTCACGAAGGCAGTCAGTTCTTCGCCTTTCAATAAGTTTTGTGACAATTTCGCCAAATCAAGGGCTTGCTTTACCAAGTTTTCTTGAACCGATTTGTCTTTCGAATTGAGAATATTAGTCGCTAATTCTGAATTCGTATTCACCACCAAATTGTACATATCCGGCATATTTCCCATTCCAAACATGCCGCCACCGCCAGATTGACTCATTTCTTTCATTCGTCGCATGAATTCTGGCTGCGTGATGATAAACGGCGCTGCATTGCTATCTAAAGCTTCTAATTGAACCGTGTAGCTTGGTGAAGTAACGATTCCTTCCAAAACCGTTTTTAGACTGGTTTGTTCTTCTTCTGATAGTTTAGAAATGGTAGTTTCTTCTTTCTTGATGAGGTTGTCGATATGATCGCCATCAACTCTGGTAAAAGTAAGATTTTCGTTGTCTGCTTCTAATTTTTGGATGAGGTGTGAAATAATTGGAGAATCTAACAACAATACTTCATATCCTTTCTCTTTGGCAATTTCGATGTAAGCGTGCTGTGCGTCTTTGTTTCCAGCATATAACACAACTAGTTTTCCGTTTTTATCCGTTTGGTTTGACTTTAAGTTTTCTTTTAGTTCGTCTAAGGTGAAGTATTTTCCATCAACAGTTGGGTACAAAACAAACGCACCAGCTTTTTCATAGAATTTGTCTTCCGACAACATTCCGTATTCCAATACAATTTTGATATCGTTCCATTTTTTCTCGAAATCTTCACGGTTTTCAGTGAAAAGTGTTTTTAGTTTATCTGCTACTTTTCGCGTGATGTAGTTGGATATTTTTTTCACTGCGCCGTCTGCTTGTAGGTAAGAGCGAGAAACATTTAGTGGAATATCTGGAGAATCAATCACACCTTTTAACATCGTTAGAAACTCGGGAACAATTCCTTCTACATTATCAGTTACGTACACCTGATTTTGGTACAATTGAATCTTGTCCTTTTGAATTTGCATATCCGAACCTAATTTTGGAAAATATAAGATTCCAGTTAAGTTGAATGGATAATCTACGTTGAGGTGAATGTTGAACAACGGTTCTTCGAATTGCATTGGATACAACTCATGGTAGAAGTTTTTATAATCCTCGTCGGACAATTCGGTTGGTTGTTTCGTCCAGGCAGGTGTTGGATTGTTGATGATGTTATCTACCTCAATCGTTTCTGCTTTATAATCTTCGGGCGCATCTTCGGGCGTAGGAAGCGTTTCTTTTTTCGTTCCAAATTTGATAGGAATCGGCATAAACTTATTGTATTTGTTCAATAAGCTTTTAATGCGTCCTTCTTCTAAAAACTCAAGCGAATCTTCTGCGATATGCAAAATAATTTCAGTACCACGTGAAGTTTTGTCAGCTGGCTCAATTGTAAATTCTGGACTGCCATCACAAATCCAGTGCGCTGCCTGTTCGTCTTTGTATGATTTCGTAATGATTTCGACTTTTTCCGCCACCATAAACGCGGAGTAGAACCCTAATCCGAAGTGACCAATGATTCCGGAATCCTTCGCAGAATCTTTATACTTGTCTAGGAACTCTTCTGCACCTGAGAATGCTACTTGGTTGATGTATTTCTCCACTTCTTCTGCCGTCATTCCTAAACCTTGGTCGATAATATGCAATTTTTTCGCGTCTTTATCAATTTTGATTTCGATCATTGGATTGCCATATTCGACTTTGGCTTCCCCAATACTGGTTAGGTGTTTCAATTTAAGTGTTGCATCAGTCCCATTTGAAACTAACTCACGTAAGAAAATTTCGTGATCGCTGTATAAGAATTTCTTAATTAAGGGAAAGATGTTTTCTACTGATACATTAATTTTTCCTGTTGTCATCGTACTTTAGTTTATTTTATTATTTATTTTAGGTTTTTAAAGTATATCGCCCTTTTCAAATAGAATACCAACTTCCCTCTGAGTGACAAATTGTCTTGCCTAAAAAAAATACAATCCATGTCTATTTTCCTCGGTGCTAGTCGTATCTTTGTGCATTAATTTATATCTCCTATGAAAAAAATAATTTTAATGATTGCTATTGCTGTCGCTGTGTTTTCTTGCAAATCTACTTCTGCGACTAGTACAAAAATTGACTCGAAGTCTCAATACGCTCTAAAAGGTCATTGGACGATTACCTCAGTTTCGTATCCAGGTTCAGAATATATTAAAGTTAATTCGTTTCAAATTGCAGATTCAAAATGTTTTGAAGGTAGCTCTTGGAAATTTGTTGCCAATAATAATTCTGGAGAAATGGCGATGGACAAAACTGGTTGCCCGTCGATGCGATCTCCATTTACTTGGTTTATTAATAAAGAAGGACAGTTCGTTTTGAAAATTTTGAATGCTGGTGAAAAAGCAAAGAAAGTTAAAGAAGGATATGTTCTTACCCTCAATGGAAAATCAGAAGAGTCTTTTCAACTGATTGATAAGATTGATGTTGGAGGAAAATTAACAGACGTGGTGTACCAATTTCAAAAAGTATCTAAATAATTAAGTAAAAAGCTATGAAAAAATTAACTGTAATTGCATTAGCATTGGTAGTGATGACGAGTTCGATTTTTGTGGGCTGTGAAGCCGCGAAGAATACAAATAAAACACAAAGAGGTGCTGCTATTGGAGCAGTCGGTGGAGCCATTTTGGGTGGCGTTTTGGGAAATAATATTGGAAAAGGTGGAAATGGTGCCATGGGAGCTGTTTTGGGAGGCGTGATTGGTGGTGTTGCTGGTGGTGTTATTGGGAATAAAATGGACAAGCAAGCTCGTGAAATTGATACGGCTTTACCGGGAGCAGATGTGGTGCGTGTTGGAGAAGGAATTAAATTGGTTTTGGGAGAAAATGCAGTACGCTTTGATTTCAACAAATCGACGCTAACGCCTCAAGCTAAGACGAATTTAGATAAATTAGTAACTGTTTTTACCGATTATCCTGATACCAATATTGTAATTTACGGTTATACTGATAATAAGGGGTCAGTTGATTATAATTTAAAATTATCTCAAGAACGCGCCAATGCTGTAAAAAGTTATTTGGTTAAAAAGGGATTGGTAAGTACACGTTTCACAACAACAGGGATGGGTATTGCCGATCCAATTGAAACCAACGATACTGATGCTGGCAGAAGCAAAAACAGACGCGTTGAGTTTGCGATTACTGCCAATGAAAAAATGATCAAAGAAGCGGAAGGAAAGTAACTTATCCTTTGCAAACGATTTTTAAAGCTGCTCCATTTGGGGCAGTTTTTTTTTACTGTAAACTTTAACAGAACATTTTGTTTATAAATTTGCTTCATAGGTTAAACAAAACTTATCTTTACATTCCGAAATAAAAAGTTACAAATTATGGCAACTACAAAGAAAGCGCCCTCAAAATCTAAACAAATGGATGACAATAGGATTATAGCATTGTATATGGATGCAGTTCTTTCCGACAACGCTGTGCCGAAAAATATTTATTTGTTTTGCAAAGCGCATCAAATTGAAGAATCTGATTTTTATTCCTTTTTTGGTTCCTTTGAAAATATCAAGCAGGCCATTTGGGTCAAATTTTTTGAAAATGCAGTTTCGACCATCAACAAGCAAGAGGCTTACGGCACTTATTCTGACAAAAACAAACTACTGACTTTGTTTTATACTTTATTTGAAGTATTGACTCTAAACAGAAGTTATGTCATGTTCTCTATGCATGAGAATAAAAATAATTTGAAAAATCTAAAGGATCTGAGTTTACTAAGAAGAGAATTTAAAGAGTTTATAGCCAATATTATTGATGAGAATGAAAATGTAGGCGTTGCCAATTTGGATAAAATTACGAAGCCTGTTTTTTCTGAGGGAGCGTGGATTCAGTTTCTTTTGATCTTAAAATTTTGGATTGACGATACCTCGAAAGGTTTTGAAAAGACAGATATTATCATTGAAAAGTCGGTTAACACTGCGGTAGATGTTTTTAATACCAAGCCGCTGGAAAGTCTTTTAGATTTGGGGAAGTTTCTTTGGAAAGAAAGTAAAATGAGATAAGGGTTTTCTGCAATTGAAATTATTACACCAAGTTAATGAAAACATTAGATAAAATTCCAACGAACAAAATTGAACGCGCGGGTCAATTGGTTAAAACCGGCTTTAAAGTAGGAGGGAACTATATTGCTTATTATGGTGAAAAAATCGTAAATCCAACTTTGACAAGGGAAAAACTCAACGAGAATAATGCGGACGACATTTACGACGGATTACAGAATTTGAAAGGAAGTGCTTTAAAAGTAGCACAAATGTTGAGCATGGACAAAAGCATTATGCCACAAGCCTATGTTGACAAATTCTCCCTATCACAATTCTCTGTGCCGCCTTTATCCGCGCCATTAGTGAGAAAGACGTTTAAAAAATATTTGGGTAAATACCCTGAAGAAATATACGATTCGTTTACACCAGATGCCGTAAATGCTGCAAGTATCGGTCAGGTACATTGCGCAACCAAAGATGGGAAGAAACTTGCTGTGAAAATCCAATATCCTGGTGTAGCGAATAGTATCAGTTCTGATTTGGCATTGGTCAAGCCTTTTGCCACGCGCATGTTTAACCTCAAGGGGAAAGACTCCGAGAAATATTTTGTTGAGGTTGAAAGTAAGTTATTGGAAGAGACCGATTATGGTTTAGAGCTTAAGCAAAGTATTGAAATGGCGATTGCTTGCCAGCACATTCCTAATTTACGTTTTCCAAAATACTATCCGGAATTGTCTTCGGAAAAAATTTTAACAATGGATTGGTTGGAAGGTGTGCATTTGTCAGAGTTTACGGATCAAAATACAGATACTGACATCGGTGACAAAATCGGACAAACGTTATGGGATTTCTATATGTACCAAATGCATCATCTTCGTCGGGTGCATGCCGATCCGCATCCCGGTAATTTCTTGATTGATGAAAACGCGAATTTGATGGCTATCGATTTTGGATGCATTAAGAAAGTGCCCAACGAATTTTACGTTCCTTATTTTGAATTGGCGGATCCCAAAACGATTGACAATCCTATTTTATTTACGAAGAAACTGTACCAATTGGAAATTTTAAGAGCGGACGATACACCGGAAGAGATTGCTTATTTTACCGCTATATTTCATCGTTTATTGAGTTTGTTTACGCTGCCTTTTCATTCCGATACTTTTGATTTCTCTGATGAAGCATTT
>CALPOS020000027.1 GCA_943325255.2 Sphingobacterium thalpophilum | reverse complement strand
TTGTTATGGTGCCCTAGCCCCGATAGTAGTGAAAATCCTTTTGCGCCGTGGTTCGGCGGAAAAGATTGCAACGGATAGCGGGATTAGCTCCTAAAATAAAAGTCCCATCTATAAAAAAATGGGACTTCGTAAATGTACTATTTTATTTTAAGCCAGCAATATGCACTGACAAATCGATTAATTTACTTGAGTATCCGTACTCATTATCGTACCAAGATACAATTTTGAAAAAAGTGGAGTTCAATCCAATTCCAGCTTTTGCATCGATAATCGAGGTGCGTTTGTCTGAGATGAAATCTTGAGAAACAACGTCATCTTCAGTATATCCTAGTATTCCTTTCATGCTCGTTTCTGACGCGTTTTTAAGTACTTTCATGATTTCCTCGTAAGAAGTTTCTTTGGCTACTTTTACAGTTAAGTCAACTACAGAAACGTCAACAGTAGGAACTCTGAATGACATTCCAGTTAATTTACCATTGAGTTCAGGAATTACTTTTCCTACTGCTTTTGCAGCACCTGTAGAAGAAGGAATAATATTAACACTGGCAGCACGTCCGCCTCTCCAATCTTTTTTGGAAGGTCCATCCGCCGTCATTTGTGTCGATGTTGTGGCGTGAACCGTGGTCATCAATGCTTCTACGATTCCGAAATTATCATTGATTACTTTAGCTAAAGGCGCTAAACAGTTTGTGGTACATGAAGCATTAGAAACAATCGTATCCGCTGCGGTTACTTTATCGTGGTTCACTCCCATCACGAACATCGGCGCATCTGCTGATGGTGCTGAGATTACCACTTTTTTAGCGCCACCTTTGATGTGTGCACTCGCTGATTCTAGCGTCGTGAATATTCCAGTGCAATCTGCTACTACTTCTGCTCCTACTTCATCCCATTTTAGTGTCGATGGATCTTTTTCAGCTGTGATTCGAATATTTCTTCCGTTAACGTATAACTTCCCTTCTTTCACTTCAACAGTTCCATTGAAACGACCGTGAACCGAATCGTATTTTAACAGATAGGCTAAATGTTCAACATCTAATAAATCATTGATAGCGACCACTTCGATGTTGTCTCTGTTGAATGATTCTCTAAAAACAATTCTTCCAATTCTTCCAAAACCGTTAATTCCTAATTTTACTTTCATTTTGTCTGCTTTAGGCTATACGCAATATGATGTAAGCCGATTATAAATTAAACTTCATTTTTTTTGATTTTATAACTACGTTGACATGATTTCAGAAACACGCAGCAATTCGCGATCTATTTCTGTATGTCCTTTAATAGCTTGTTCTAATGGTGTTAATGCTATCTTATCGTTAAGCAATCCTACCATAAAGTTGGATTTACCTTCTAATAGCGATTCTACAGCCTTTACCCCAAGTCGACTGGCTAAAACTCTATCAAAACAAGAGGGTGCACCGCCGCGTTGCATGTGTCCAAGAACAGAAACACGAACATCGTATTCAGGAAGGTTTGCTTCGACATAATCTTTGAGTTCAAAAACGTTCTTTCCAATTTTATCTCCTTCTGCGATCACTACAATACTTGATGATTTTCCTGAAGCTTTACTTTTCTTGAGAGAGTCGAGTAAACGCTCTAGACCGAGATCTTCTTCAGGAATAAGAATTTCTTCTGCTCCCGCTCCGATTCCAGCATTCAAAGCGATATGACCGGCATCTCTTCCCATGACTTCGACGAAAAACAAACGATTATGAGAGCTCGCCGTGTCGCGAATTTTATCAATTACTTCCACCACAGTATTGAGTGCAGTATCATATCCTAAGGTATGGCTTGTTCCGTAGATGTCATTGTCGATGGTTCCTGGAATTCCCATCACTGGAAATCCGTATTCATTATTAAAGACTTCTGCACCAGTAAAGCTTCCATCTCCACCAATAATAACCAATGCATCAACATTTGCCACTTTGAGATGATCGAAAGCTTTCTTTCTTCCCTCTGCAGTCATAAATTCTTTAGAACGTGCTGACTTGAGTATTGTTCCGCCTTTATTGACGATGTTGTTTACACTTCGTGGTCCCATTTCCTTAAAGTCGCCTTCAATCATTCCTTGGTAGCCTCGGTAAATACCGATACATTCCACTTGGTGATAAGCGCAAGTTCGTACGACTGAACGTATAGCGGCATTCATTCCGGGAGAATCTCCTCCAGAAGTCAGCACACCTATTTTTTTTATGGTTTTTGGCATTTTTTGACAATTAAAATGTAAAATTAGCAAACATCTTATAAAAAAAGACGACAATTTTAGATACTTAGTTGGTATTTACAAAATTCAATCGTTTTCGTTAATAAGTTTTTCCTTACTTTAGGAATGGTAAGAAAAATACAGGGAAGTAATAAGAATTTAATCTTCTGTTGGAATAGCGTCGGAATTGACTTTTTCAGGTTGTTTATCCTTTTCTTTTTTATCATCAAAGTTGATGTAATCAGGTAATAAATGCGAGTCATCAATAATCTTCGAAGGCTGCTTTACCAAATCTATTTTTTGATTTTTAAATATTTTATGAAGTAATTGCTTGAAAGTGGTAAAATCTACTTGGTAGTTCAAACCGATTCCTTGTATATAGCCAATACCTTGTCCGATAAAATTAATGTCATTCTCTTTATTAAAAACATGTAAGTTTAAAGTTCCATCTTCATTCACTCGATACTGAATTTCGACATCTCCTACAATCGCGGACTGATTTATTCCTCCGACGGGAACGCCCAGTTTTCCATTCACACTGATTCTTTCATTTACTTTGGTACTTATTGTAACGCCAACACGCCCGTCTGTCTCTCTCCCTGGGTTTCGATCTGCAGATACCAGATCAACACCAACGGTAATCTTATCGTCAGAATTGTTAAGAATCGAGCCGAAAATATCACCTACTTTTTCATAAAGATTATTCGTTATTGAATTTTGATTGATCCCTTCGTTGCTCAAGAAGTTACCCGTCGATAACAGCACCAGCGCTTGCTTTTGCCTCACATCTTTATCGTCTAAATTGGTTTGAATCTCGGATTTTATAGCAGAACTTAAAGTTGGAAAATTAATGTTAAACTCTGGATTCGGATTACTTAAATTTCCTTTAATTCCAATGACTACTTCAACATCAACCTTTCTGTTTACGGTAGAATTTTCATATAATAGGCCTGGATTTGCGGTGGTTTTATAAACTGCTTCAAGATTTAAAATGGCTTTCATAGGATCTCCTTCCCACACAATAGAGCCGCCTTTTTTGATTGTGAATTGCTTGTTGATAATTCCACCATATTTAAAATTATAAGTTCCTTCATATGCTTGAAAGTCGCCCCACATATTGAATTTTCCCAACGTGTTTATTTTAAAGAGCAGTGATCCGAATCCCTTTCCTTTCATACCATGGCCAGAATTTCGATCCAAAATTATTTCTATTTCAGCCACTGGTGTGATATCAAAATTAAATAGTAATTCAACACCATCATACTTTTTACTGCTCGTAGCTATTCCTTTTTTAAAGTTGTATTTGTCAGTTGCGCTGATGAAATGAATGTAATTATTATCGCCACTTGCTTCCGCATCATTGATTGGAATCTTGATGGCTGTTCCGCTTTCAGATTTGCCATCAACTTGTATGAATAGTTTACTTATTGGTCCTGTAATGGTAGCTTCGCCATCCATAAAAGCGGTACCGAAGTACGCCGCATCTTCACTGTCTTTGGTGTCTAATGCTAAAATTCTATTTGAATCTAAATTTAAGTCCAGACTCCAATCAGAAAAATTAGTGTGTCCGATACTACCATCTAGTTTTCCTTTTGTATGGTATTTTGTATCTTCGATTTCAGCATTACGAATAATAAACTTCTTTTCTGTTACGTCGACAATAGCCTTATTTTCAATTTTATAATCTGTGTTTAAATAAGGAATTCCCAAACCTGCATTATCTACGAAAAGTCGACCATTTACATCGATGTTTTCTATTCCTCCCGATAAGTTGGCTCGACCCGAAGCAAATCCTCGAATATTACTAATTACGGTTCCGCCAAGTGAACTCAAAATTCCCAAATTAAATCTATCAAAATTAAGATTTAGATCAATTTCAGTCTTATCATTAATAATATCAATACTTCCGTCAGCCACGAAAGATTCCATATTTTCATTTTCAATGGAAGAATTGATGTAGAATTTTTGAAAACTCTGATCGCCCTGAATGTTGAGATTCATATTTCCTAACGCTACATCATTGACCACTAGTTTATCAATTTTAAGCGAAGAGGTAGGCTGATAAACTGCATCGATTTGCTTAAGTTGTACCACTCCGTTTAAAGCGCCATCAATCTTAAATCTACTTAGTTTAGGTAATATTTCACCAAGTTGCACTTCCGTAAAATCAAGCCGAAGGTCTTTATTCTTGCTTCCGAATAAAGTACCATTGAGTTGTATTTTTTGATTTTCGTGCGATAAGACGATATCTTCAATGGCAAAATTTTGAAATTTTTTATCAAATACAATTTTATTCTTGTCGTTATCAACTTGATTTAGACTCCATAAAAAATTATTAAAAAGTAGTTCAGATTTTTGAATTCCAACTACGTTTTGTTTTTGCGCATTGATGGTATGATAAAAGTTTAAACTATAAGCATCCAATCCAGTATCGCCACCTTTGAATTCCGAACGCAAAAACAGGGTGTCTTTTGTGGTAATGTTGATTAAACTAAAGTCCCGTGCTTTATAGTACTTGGTTTTTATCGTATCTAAGGAGACATAAGTATTAAACAAAGGATTTTTGTTGTCAATATCAACTTTGATATTGTCAAATGTATTTCCATAAGCCTTAATTTCTGGCGATGAGAAATTGAATTTGAAATCGTCTGTACTAGAATCAATCGTCCCACGTAATTTTGTGTTTTTACCGATGTCTATTTCGGGATAAAAAACCTCGACAATTTTGTTATCTATACTAAAATCAAATTTAAGATATTGCCCTTTTGGTATCGGATTTCTTGAGTAATTGGCATATAAACTTCCAGCTGAATTCTCTAGCATCTTTTTCAATAAGCCAATCTTAAACTTCCCAACGACTTTCCCTCGCATAATATCTTCTGATTCTATAGCAATGGTTCGCACATTGTCGCTATCAAAAGTGGAATGCAGTGAAAATTCTTCAAAATAGTAGTTGTTTTTGCTGTTTTGAAAGGAAGTGTGCTCAAAGTGAACATCTCCCTTCAAATCGTCCAGGTTATTTCCAAGGATATTGATATCTGCTTTTCCTTTAAAAATGGCAATAGAATCTTTCTTTACAAAATTTAATTGGTTGAGATTAGCATAATCAATGGTAGTTTGAAAATTATAGGCGATATCTTTTTTACTAAGGTTAATCAATCCTTTGAAATCCATAAATAGATTAGGATCATTGATAAATACCTTACCAACAAAGATGGGATTTTTAAATTTACCATCTACTATGACTTTGGTGTACGTATAATCGTTGTAGCGGATTTTATAAATATCCCCAGAAAAAGCAGTGTTTATGTTCTTTTGTTTAAATCCTTTTCCATCTACATCAATATTCAGCGTCACTTTTCCTAATCCTTTTTCTCCAGTGAATGAGCCTACATTAAATTCTTCCAAAATGATATTTCCTTTATAATTGGCATCATCAATATGATCGATATTACTCATGCTAAGGTCAGACTGAATATTACCCAAAGCAGTCGTCATATAGAAATCCGTAACAATCGACTTGGTCGTGATTTCAGCCTTTCCTCGAATATTAAATTGACCCAATTTCTTGAGTGACGATGGTAATTTTGTGCCCAAAACATTAGGAAGTAATGTGATTAAGTCATTGTAATTAGAAGCTACTTTGCTAAAATCACCTTTCATATAAAAAGGTTGATTTGAATTGCCGAAAAGGTTTCTAAAATTGACGTTACCAATGATTTGTGAATTTTTGCTGTCAATCAATTTCATCTGTCTTGCCGTCAAATCGTTGAGTGTTCCAGTTACGTGTGCCTTCAAATTGAAGGTTTGATTCTTCCCTATTTCGTTATAGAAATATCGAATATCATTAGTCGCCAGTGATGCTTGATCGATGAGAATGTTAAAATGCACTTTATTATTAAAATCTTGAAAATCTTGTCGCTGATAACTTAGCGCTACATTTCCCTTGAATAAAGAGGAAGTCGTCATAATATCAAGATCGGTTAGTAGAATTTGTTTTTTTGTATAACTAAACTTCGACTCCAGATTTTTGACAAAAAGGCCACGATGGTCTTGAAAAGACATTTTTTCAATTAAAGCGTTGACATTCGGTCCTTGTATTTTGAAGTCACTTAAGTGTCCATGAAGCCTCGTAAAATCGACGTCTTTTGGAACTTCTCGATTTTCATCAATCAAAATAAATCGACTTTTCTCTAAAAAAATATTCTTTGAGGTAAATAGGAATTTACCTGAAGAAGGCTTTCCATCATCAAAAGCATCGATGAATAAATTTAAGTTAGAATCATGCTCCTTTTTATACGTTTTCATATTGACGAGCAAACGGTCTATTCTAAGATCTCCAAAAATTAGTTTTCCATTAATTAGTTTATTGACGTCTAAAATATTAGTCGAAATCCGATTGGCATAGATTAACGTATCCTTGTGATGATCTTTAATCAGGACGTTTTTAAGCTTGACGCCACCGTAAATAGTAACGGCAATTTGTTCAATTTGAATATCGGTGTTGTATTCTTCGTTCAAATTTTCGGTCACATATTGTGCAATTCGAGTCTGAACCTGTGGTAAAGTCAAGGCAATACCAAGTGCCAGGAGCAGTAGTAGTAGGACGAGTAAAAAGCGAATAAATATTTTTCTAGCTCTTTTGATAGGTGATGCTTTAATTATGGATTATATTTATTATTTACCAATGAGAATCAATTACCATTGATAAAAAAAGGCTAATTTTGGCTTCGCTGTAAAAATAGAATAATTTGACAGGATTTAGTCAAATATTATTCAAAAATTGCAAGTATTTATGCCTAAAAAATCAGTTTTTATTTTAGCAATCGAAAGTTCATGCGACGACACAGCTGCAGCTGTACTTCAAAACGATAAAGTATTGTCTAATGTTGTTGCTAATCAGTTAATTCATAATGAATTTGGTGGCGTTGTGCCAGAATTGGCATCACGTGCGCATCAATTGAATATTGTTCCCGTTATTGATGTTGCTCTGAAGAAAGCTGGAATTCAGAAAGAGGATTTATCTGCAATAGCCTTTACGCAAGGTCCAGGATTGATGGGATCCTTGTTGGTTGGGAGTTCATTTGCAAAATCGATGGCGATTGCATTGAATATTCCATTGATTGCAGTCAATCACATGCAAGCGCATATTTTGGCGCACTTTATTGATGAAGAAGGATTTGATATTCCAACTTTTCCTTTTCTTGCTTTAACTATTTCGGGTGGACACACACAAATTGTGCGCGTCAATGATTTTTTTGATATGGAAATCATTGGAGAAACAACGGATGATGCTGTTGGAGAAGCCTTCGATAAAAGCGCAAAAATACTGGGCCTTCCCTATCCTGGCGGCCCTTTAGTAGATAAACATGCGCAAAAAGGCAATCCCAAAGCATTTGCTTTTACCAAACCAAAAGTGCCTCATTTAGACTTTAGTTTTTCTGGATTGAAAACGGCGATTTTATATTTTGTTCAAAAGAAAACTGCTGAAAATCCGGATTTTATTGCAGAAAATATGGATGATATTTGTGCATCTATTCAAAATACCATTATTGAGATATTAATGGAAAAACTCCAATTGGCAGTAAAGGAAACTGGTATTACACAAGTGGCCATTGGCGGTGGTGTATCTGCAAATTCAGGTATCAGGAATACACTAAAGGCAGCAGAACAAAAGTACGGATGGAAGACCTTTATTCCTAAATTTGAATACACGACTGACAACGCAGCAATGATCGGAATCGTTGGTTACCAAAAATTTTTAATTGATAATTTTGAAACTTCGAAGGTCGTTTCTAAAGCCAGAATATCATTTTAGTTATGCAATTATTTTACAATCCCGCGATTTCTGAAAACACAAAAGAGTTTACTTTCGACAGAGAAGAAAGCAAACATATCATTAAAGTGCTAAGAAAAAAGGATGGAGATATACTATTCGTTACTAATGGTTTAGGTTTTTTATTTGAATGCAGTATTGTGCTGGCAATTGAAACAAAATGTACGGTAGCGATTATACGATTTAATAAATCAGAACGACCCAATGTTTATTTGCATCTTGCCGTTGCGCCAACCAAAATGAACGATCGGTTTGAGTGGTTTTTAGAGAAAGCTACAGAAATAGGTGTTTCCGAAATTACGCCGATAATTTGTGAGCATTCGGAACGCAAGCATATAAAAAACGAGCGTTTCGAAAAAATAGTAATTGCAGCCATGAAGCAATCTAATCAATATTATTTACCGAAGTTGAACGAACCTGTTGGTTTTAAAGACTTTATGAAATTAAAGTTGTCAGGGCAATTGTTCATAGCACATTGCGAAGAAACAGATAAAAAGCTACTTAAAGAACTAATACTGCCAAAAAACCCTGTTACTATAGTGATTGGGCCTGAAGGTGATTTTAGCGCTAAAGAAATTCAATTGGCTATAGATAGCAATTTTATTCCTGTATCTTTGGGAAATACTAGACTACGAACAGAAACTGAAGGAATTGTCGCTTGCCATAGTGTGGTGTTTGTAAATGAAAACTAAATACTAAAAAATATGAAAGGTTATTTTGCGTTAATCCAACTATTTGCTATCAGCTTTTATTGCGCAGCTCAAAACGCGCCATTAGCAAATGTTACTATTGAAAGTCCAACTCTTGTTTGTTCCGAAGGAGGTTGCACTGAACTTACAGCAAATTTGTCAACCATACGTGCAACAACTGAATATTCTATAAACAGTATTTCATATAATCCTTTATTTCCATTTACAGGAGGAACTGTAATACCGCCAACGGGAGATGATTATTGGGGTACCGAATTTTCGCTGCCGTTTTCTTTTAGTTTCTTTGGAAATTGTTACAACACGGTATTGGTAGGAACAAATGGAGTGGTTACTTTTGATATTGCGAATAACGGAGCTTTTGGCTTTTGTCCATGGAGTTTTGCTCAAACCATCCCAAATGCAACTTTCCCAATTAGAAATGCCATTTATGGCGTATACCAGGACTCGAATATTCAAAGTCCTCCAGTAACCAATCAAAATATTCAAAATGTAAATTATTACGTTTTAGATACGGGTGAAAATGTAGCTCCTAACAGGGTATTTGTGATCAACTTTAATGAATTACCGCAATATCAATTCAATAGTTCTGTAGGATTACAAACTTCGCAGATTGTAATTCATGAAACTACAAACATCATTGATATTTATATCAAAAACAGATCTGTTTGCGCTACGTGGAACGGCGGATTAGGTCTAGTGGGGATTCAGAATCAAGATGGAACCATTGCTTATGCGCCACCCGGAAGAAATTCTGGTATATGGTCTACCTCAAATGAAGCCTGGAGAATTTCACCGAACGGTATCGAATTGCCAGCTGTGTTTCAATGGTACAATAACGATGTCGCCATTTTGGATGCTGTTACTAATACATATACTGCTTGTCCAATTTCAAATGATTCCTATAAAGTTAAAGCAACGTTTTTAACTTGTGGGATTAACGCTACAATACTAGAATCGAATACGGTTAGTGAGCTTGTGATTCCTGATCCTGGATTTAACGAACCTGTGGATTTTCTTTACTGTCCTCAAACTCCTTTTGTATATGTCGCCGACTTGAGTCCTAACACAAATATAATTTTATCAGTTACAAATCCATCGTATTATACTGTGAAGTATTATGAAAACTTTTTGGACGCACAAAACGGCATGTCAAATAATATTGTTAACATATCTGCTTATCCTTTTACTGAGAACAAGACGATTTATGCGGCAATTGAAGAAGTTTTCCAAACTGGTTGTCGATATGTAAAATCATTCCAATTAATTATTGTTGCGCCAACTGATCCGCCAACGGGAAGCAGTTTGCAGAACTTTGTTTCTGGACAATCATTAGCAGATCTATTAGTTGTTGGAGAAAACATAACATGGTATGACGCAGCCACGGAAGGAAATATGCTTCCACCTTCTACGCTATTACAAGACGGCGCGACCTACTATGCTACTCAAGGCATCGGTGCTTGTGTCAATTCGAATCGATTGGCCGTAACCGTAAATTTGGTTTTGAACGCGGTAGATTTTTCGAATAGTTCTTTTCAGGTTTATCCAAATCCCGCGACTGAATCGATTACTATTTCGTGTAAAAATGTGATACAATCAATTCAAATTTCAAATGCCATCGGGCAAGAAATATCCGCTATCAATCCAAACGCAAAAGAAACCAAATTGACAATTTCACAATTGCCAAATGGACTCTATTTTTTAAGACTAAACGCCTCAAACGGTATGAAAAATATCAAGATTGTTAAAGAGTAATTCATTTATGAAGAAAATTGTATTTTTTTTTCTTTTGGTTTTCAACCTATGTACTTCGCAGGAAATAGCGTTACTAAAATATAGTGGCGGCGGCGATTGGTACGCCAATCCAACGTCTTTACCCAATTTGATCAAATTTTGCAATCAAAATATTGGAACAAGGATAAAGTTAAAACCTGGACTGGTAGAACCACGAAGTCCAGATCTTTTCTCCTATCCTTTTGTTCATATGACTGGACACGGCAATGTCATTTTTTCTGAGGCGGACCAAATTAATTTAAGAAACTATATGTCGTCGGGCGGATTCTTGCACATTGATGATAACTACGGGATGGATGAGTTTATTCGCAAAGAGATAAAGAAATTAATGCCCAACAATGCGCTAGTTGAAATCCCCGCAAATCATTCTATTTTTCAAAAACCATATTCATTCCCAAGCGGCATTCCTAAAATTCATGAGCATGATGGAAAAAGACCTGAAGCCTTGGGGATCTTTGTCGATTCCAGATTGGTGCTTTTATACACATTTCAGACCGATTTAGGTGATGGTTGGGAAGATGCAGAAGTGCATAATGATCCTGCCGAAGTTCGTCTAAAAGCTTTGAAAATGGGTGCCAATATTTTGAATTATATTTTTAATAACTAATTACACGATTTATGACTTCTAGAGTTATAGCCATTGGAATTTTGAAGTCGGTTGGGGTCTTAGTTGCCATTGCAATTTTGCTCTATTTACTTTTTCAAATACAAACGATTATCGTTTACCTTGTTGTGGCATTAATCACTACGTTAATTGGAAATCCAATTTTAGATTTCTTCAAGAATCGAATGAAATTCAATCATTTATTGGCAACTATTGCTACCATTTCAGTTTTTGTATTGCTACTTTTGGGATTGATCTCTTTGTTTGTTCCGCTGATTATTAATCAAGGTCAAAATTTGTCGTTACTGAATACCGTTAAAATTGAGAAAGACATACTCCACCTACTCAATCAAATTGCTGTTTTTCTGGAAAGCCACAACATCGACTCAAAAATAGTTTTCGATCAAACGAAATTGTCTTCATTGATTAGTTTTGATTTTATCCCTAATTTTCTGAATGCTGTCATCAACTTTGTGAGTAGTTTCGGAATTGGGTTGGTAGCCGTTTTGTTTATCACTTTCTTCTTTTTAAAGGATCGCATTCTTTTTATCATCGCCTTCAAAAAAATTATTCCTGACAGTCATGAAACGCAGATTTTAAATTCGCTTGATAAAATTAATCACTTGTTGTCGCGATACTTTATTGGTTTGTTACTGCAACTTTTGATTGTATTTGTTTTGTATTTGATTGTGTTGCTAATATTCGGAATTCAAAATGCTATAGTGATTGCTTTTTTATGCGCCATTTTGAACATTGTTCCCTATCTAGGGCCATTGATTGCTTCTGTTTTGGCGGCACTATTGACCATGCTGAATTATTTAGGCAATGACTTTCAAAATGAAGTACTGCCCGTCACTATTTATGTGTTGATCGGTTTTTGGATTGTACAAATGATAGACAACAACCTATCGCAACCAATTATTTTTTCAAAAAGCGTTAGTTCACATCCATTAGAAATTTTCTTGGTGATACTGATTGCAGGTTTTCTGTCCGGCATTATTGGGATGATCATTGCTGTTCCTCTGTATACGATTCTTAAAGTAGTTGGCAAGGAATTTTTCCCCAACAATATCATCATTCAATTGTTGACCAAAAACATCTAGCTTTGAATTTTCCTATTCTTCAGCCTGAAATTCAAGATTTTATTAAAGCCAATCTAAAGACCTCAATTACCAAACTGGCATTGATGAGTAATCCGTTTCCTTTGGTAAAATGGACCTCAATTCTCGAGCAGATTGAATGCAGACAAAAATCGGAAAGCAAATTACCGAGCTGGTTTAATACCGCAGGTATTGTTTTTCCACAGAAGATTTCAATTGAGCAAACTTCTTCAGAAATTACCGCGGCGTACAAAGCGTCTTTAGTTACTGGTGAATCAATAATTGATTTAACCGGTGGATTCGGCGTTGATGCCTATTATTTTGCAAAGAAATTTAACTCGGTGATTCACTGCGAAATAAACGAGGAGTTATCGAAAATAGTAGCACATAATTTTCAGCAATTGAGCGTACACAACGTTGAATGTATTGCGGCAGACAGCGAAACAGTTCTAAAATCGTTCGATAGGAACTTTGATTGGATTTACATTGATCCTTCCCGTCGAAGTGATGCTAAAGGGAAAGTATTTCTTTTAAAAGACTGCGCACCAAATGTTCCTGAATTAATAGAGTATTATCTTTCCCATTCGAAGAAAATCTTGATTAAAACCGCTCCAATTTTAGATCTTGCTGCAGGATTTCAGGAGTTGAAATTTGTAACATCCATTCATATTGTGGCAGTAAATAATGAAGTGAAAGAACTGCTTTGGGAAATTTCAAGAGAAAATGATGGACCGACGGTGATTCATGCGATTAATATTAGAGATAAAAATGTCGAAAATTTCCAATTCAACTGGAATACGGCAATATCTTTTCCAACTTATGCATTACCAAAAAAATATATTTTTGAACCCAACAGTGCAATCATGAAATCTGGAGGATTTGATGAAGTCAGCGTTCAGTTTGGTTTGGATAAGCTACACGTAAACTCCCATCTTTATACTGCTGACGAGCTCATTCAGTTTCCTGGAAGAGTATTTAAGATATTGCAAATAATTCCCTATCAGAAGAAAGAAATGAAAGCAGTTCTCGAAGGGAAAAAAGCAAATGTAAGCACCAGAAATTTCCCAGATTCCGTAGAGCAAATTAGAAAAAAATGGAAAATTTTGGATGGAGGTGAGTTGTATTGTTTTTTCACGACTGACTTAAATAACAATAAAATAGTTTTACTTTGCAGCAAAATTTAGATTGACGATGAAATACTTAGCTTGCCTTATTTTTTTTCTGACCATTAATTCAAATTTCGCACAAAAACCTTGTGATTTTACCACCAACGTTATTGATTCTATCGGAAGTTACAAAACCACAAAGGAGTATTTATTGTATGAAAAAAACTTCGCAGGTAATTCGAGTTACCTATTTGGTTCCTTAATATTGACGGACGAAAAAACCTTTTTCAATTTACAAATCATTGAAAAAAGTGCTGATTTTATTAAGGCGAGATGTTTAGATAAAAATTCAAAAATATTCTTGCAGTTAATTAACAATAAGATCATCACGTTGTCCTTTGCTAGTGAAGAAAGTTGTGGCACTTTGGTTCGTGACGAAAATGGTTTAAACAACCGTATTTTGTCAGGGTACTTTAATATCAACAAAGCAGATTATGAGAATTTGAAACAATCTAAAATATCGTTTATTAGAGTAAAATTTGTTCCTGATGTTGCTGATTTTGTGATGCGTAAAGAGTTTAAGTCAGAACTGAATAACGAAATTTATCAGCCTGAATCTTACTTTATGAACTTTATTCATTGTTTAGAATTAAAGAACTAATTACAATTCCATTTAAAGTTTGAAATTGGATCTTTATGAGCGTTTTTTAGATTATAATGCCACCATTCACTTTCGAAGATTCTAAAGTTGTTTTGAGTCATGATCTTGCGAAGTAATTTGCGATTTGCTTTGACTTCGTCTGAAAACTGTTCGTAATCATGACTTGCTTCTTCTCCGAAAAAATCGAAAGGTGTTCCCATATCCAATTCTTTTCCAGTCGCATCAACTAAAGAAATATCTACCGCTCCGCCTCGATTATGTATGGAGCCTTTTTTAGGATCTGCAACATATTTTGGATTGGCAACAATTTCAAACATTTTTTTCTGAATAGACAAAGGTCGGTAGCAATCGTAAAGCACAATTCGATAGCCTTTTTTTAGAAACTTTTGATTCGCACTTATAAGCGCTTTTACAGTTTTATATCGAAGGTAACACGCTTCACAATCATACACTTTTGATTTTAAAAAATTATCTTCAGTAGCATATTTCATATTATAGACAAAATCAGAGCTAAAGTCTTTGAGATTAACAAATGTGGTATCGTCTATCGTACTATTTTGTAAGGTCACTTTGCTTTCTATTAACTGCACCTTTGAATTGCTTGACTCACTTTCTGCAAGCTTTAGTTCAGGCGTCACAACTGCAGTCTTGTTTTCATTGATCGGTTTTATAGTGCCACAATTAATCGCAACAAATAGATAACCTATTAAAAGAACGAAGCGTTTTAATTTCATTTTCGTATTAGTTATGTTAACAAAGTAAAACAAAATTATTGAGTAAGAGAATTTTGATTTAGAAGCTGTTTTTTACTTGATTTTAAATTTAATAACTGTTTAGGTATGATTTCAAACTGTTTAATAGTAATGCTTTTATTTATCAGCACTTTATAACGAATTTTCCTTATTAAACTAGGTTCTGAGACATAAACAAAAATTTATCTTATCGAATGAGTTAAAAAATATATAAAAAATACTGTTGTTTAATATTCTGTAAAAAAGTTTAAACTACTTTTGGCAAGTCAAAATTAAACAAATTATTTATGAAAAAATTTACCAATTATTTTATGTTACTCGTTGTGTTATTGATGGGTACTAAAGCGCTTTCACAGAGCGCTCGTTTACAAATCATACACAATTCAGCAGATGCTGCGGCATCTATTGTTGATATTTATGTCAACGGAACACTATTGTTTAACGATTTCGCTTTCAGAACCGCCACACCCTTTGCAACTGTGCCCGCTGGAATTCCGATTACGATAGACATAGCTCCCGGTAACAGCCTTTCTAGCGCTGAAAGTATTTACAACGCAGTGGTTTCTTTTACTGCAAATGAAACTTATGTAGTAGTAGCGAATGGAATTGTGAGTCCGACCGGATACGCTCCTTCCCAACCGTTTGAACTAACGGTTTATGCTCAAGGAAGAGAAGTAGCGAATAACCCAGGAAATACAGACCTTTTGGTATGTCATGGCGTGACAGATGGAGCAACATATGATATTGTAAACACAACTGTACTTCCACTTAATACCCTTGTTGATAATATTTTTTATCCAACTTTCAGCTCAAATTATATCGAAGTACCTACAGGTAACTATACGATTGACGTAACAGATCAAACGGGAAGTACCGTAATAGCTTCTTATGACGTCTTACTTGCCGGACTAGATTTGCAAGGACAAGCAATAACTGTGGTTGCTAGTGGATTTGTAAATCCATCACAAAATAGTAATGGTCCTGGTTTTGGTTTATGGGTAGCACTTCCGACAGGAGGAAATCTAATTGCTTTGCAACAATCGCAATATGCAAGAGTTCAAGTAATTCATAATTCACCTGATGCTGCCGCAGCTGTTGTCGATGTTTATATTGATGGAGATTTGGCATTAGATGATTTCGCATTCAGAACTGCTACACCTTTTCTTGACTTAAGTGCTGGTACGCCAATTTCAATTGACATTGCACCTAGCACAAGCACTTCAGTTGCAGAAAGTATTTATAACTTTACAACAACGTTAGACGTTGGCGGCGAATATATAATTGTTGCTAACGGAATTGTAAGTGCAACAGGATATGCGCCATCGCAACCCTTTGGGTTATCAGTGTTTGCTCAAGGTAGAGAAACAGCTTCTAATGCTGTGAACACTGATATATTGATAAATCACGGTTCAACTGATGCGCCAACAGTAGATGTTGTTGAAACAAGTGTTCCAGCGGGAACTATTGTAGATGATATTTCTTTTCCAAACTTCACTTCAGGGTATTTAGAATTACCAACGGCAGATTATACTTTAGCTGTAAAAGATGCTACTGGGACCGTAACGGTTGCTAGTTATGCGGCGCCATTAGATACATTAAATCAAGA
>CALPOS020000026.1 GCA_943325255.2 Sphingobacterium thalpophilum | reverse complement strand
GGAACTGCCAATCCAGAAGTATTAGCATCTTTTCGAAAAGCCTTGTTTGGAGAAAAATTATCTTATACGATTCCATCCCACGAATATAACGTCAATGGTACTGCAAAAGGCGAAATCGTCGGCGGCAATTTATCGGTTTTGTACAGTATTATGGGTTCTAAATCTGAAGTCGATTATAAAGGAAAAATTCTTTTTATCGAAGACCTCGATGAATACTTATACCACATCGATCGCATGATGATGAATCTCAAACGCAATGGTTACTTCGATGGGGTAAAAGCCGTCATTATTGGCGGGATGAGTAGTATGAACGACAATGAAATTCCATGGGGAAAAGATGCGCTGCAAATCATACAAGATGTGCTGAAAGATTACAAATTCCCCATGATTTATAATTTCCCAGCCGGCCATATCAAAGACAACCGCACATTGATATTAGGCAAAGTCGTTTCGATTGATGTTAATAAAAATGGAAGTGTAGTTAATTTCGAATAATCTACAAATCTTATAGTCCTAGAATCTTATAATCTAAATTATGGCGGATCATAACCAACTTGGTAAACAGGGAGAAAAACTTGCGGTAGAATTCCTTCGAGAGAATGGTTATGAAATTCTAGAAACCAACTGGACATTCCAAAAAGCAGAAGTTGATGTCATTGCGAAAAGAGAAGATGTGCTTGCTATTGTTGAGGTAAAAACCCGTTCAAGTATTGATTTTGGATTGCCTCAAGATTTCGTAAGGCCCAAAAAAATACAATTATTGGTAAAAGCAGTCAACGAGTATGTAACCCAAAATGATCTGGACGTTTCTGTGCGTTTCGACATAATAGCCATTCAGAAAAACGGTAATGAATTCATTATCGAGCATTTAGAAGATGCATTTCATCACTTCTAGAATTACACTTTAACAACTGTTCTAAAAAGAAGTAGATAATTTATTTATATTTGAATAAAAATTGCAAAAACACAACATGAAAAAAATCATCTTAATTACTGTATTACTGGTCAATTTTGGAGCTTTTGCTCAAAAGAATGTTGCTAGAAAAGTGGATGAATTGCTATCACAAAATACAGCTTTTACGAAGTATAACGTATTAAATGAGAGCAACGAAATTCAGAATTCTAGAACTGATAAGGCAGTTACTCAAGCCACATTTGCGAAGTTAAATCAGGCAGCCATCGCTACTATTTTCGCAAATAAAGAGAACTTTATTGAGGTTGAAATTCCATATCAAGGAGCAATCATTTCGACTCAGTTATATAGCGTAGATTTGTTTGCGGAAGGGTTTCATATCGATACAGATAAAGCAAAATCGATAGCCTATGAAAAAGGAGTGTACTACAGAGGAATCATAAAAGGAGATTCAAATTCGCTCGTATCATTCAACTTTTTTAAAGGAGAATTTAATGCAGTTATTTCAAGCAGAACGCTGCATAATTTGGTTGTAGCCAAACTAGATAAAACCAATAACACTTCAGATTATATTGTCTATTCAGACAAAAATCTTAAAGCTAAAAACGATCTCGATTGCAAAGTCAAGTCCATTCCGGAAACGACGCCTACAGATTACAGAAGTAACGCAACACCTTCTAGTGTAAAATGTGTGACTATGTATTTTGAAATGGATTTCGATTTGTATCAAGCCAACAACAGCAATACAACCACAACGACAAATTGGATGACTTCTGTCTTTAATAATGTGCAAACGATCTACACCAATGATGGAATTACAACTTCTTTAAAGTCATTGTACATTTGGACGACACCCGATCCTTATGACGGGATTGGAGATTCATCGTCGGATTATTTATACAAATTCAATGAAGTGCGCCCCGTTTTTGACGGCGATTTAGGACAGTTGGTAGGAATTGATTCGGGAGGATTAGGAGGAGTTGCTGTCGGGATAGACGGAATTTGTGGTCAAAATAATTTTAGTTATTCCGATGTTAGCTTTAGTTTCGAAACAGTGCCTACTTATTCATGGACCATTATGGTAATTACACACGAATTTGGGCATTTACTGGGCTCGCCACACACGCACGGTTGTCATTGGAATGGCGACAACACTGCCATTGACGGTTGTGGACAATCTGAAGGATATTTTGAAGGAGACTGCGCGGAAGGACCAATTCCAACTTCACAAGGAACCATCATGAGCTATTGCCATTTAGTGGCTGGTGTTGGTATTAATCTTGCCAATGGCTTCGGTCAGCAACCATCCGCAAGGATTATAAGTATTGTCAATGCTGGAACATGTTTAAGTACAGATTGTATTAATACTTGTATCAATACCGTGGCAAACATTAGCAATACCTCAACAACTCCGACTTCAGCAACAATTTCGTGGACAGATCTTGGCGGTGCTACTTCGTGGCTTGTTGCTGTAACTCCGTTTGCAAGTTCGAACGATAATTGGATACCGGTGAATACAAATTCCTACACAGCAACAGGTTTGTTGCCAAACACCTATTATGTGGCGCGAGTTCGTCCGAACTGTAGCTTTGGTTTAATTGCGCCAAATGAGCAAACGCTAATTGTAACGGGCACCAACTATTGCAGTGGACTCGAAATTTCTGATACTGGCGGTCCATCAGACAATTATACCGACTACGAGACTTATGTAAGAACGATTATTCCTAATCTTCCAAACAAAAAAATCGCCCTGACTTTCACGGCTTTTGATTTAGAATTGGATTACGATTATTTATTTGTGTATGATGGAAATTCAACAAGTGCTACCGATTTAAGCGGCGGTGGATTTACTGGAAGTAATATTCCAGGGCCATTTGTTTCTTCTGCTTTGGACGGTTCATTGACTATAAAATTTTATTCTGACGGTGGAGTCGTAGCTCCTGGATATGTTGCCAATATTGTTTGCGAAAACAATTTAGGGAATGCTGCGTTTGAACCCAATATCGATTTTACTTATTCTCCAAATCCAACAAACGGAATGGTTAGTATAACTTCTAGAACAAATATTGATGAGTTGTCTGTTTATAATTTGGAAGGGAGACTGCTGTATCAAAAGAAGACCAACGCTTTAGACACCAAAGTAGACATGACCTCATTTGCCTCTGGGACTTATTTTTACAAATTGAAGTTCAATGGTAAAGAAGTCAATTTTAAAGTCGTAAAGATGAACTAACAGTTTCAATTACATGCAAAAAACCACTCCTAGTTGAGTGGTTTTTGTTTTTAGGGCTTTTTTTATTTTCCCATCAATTCAATTAATTCTAAGGCGCGTCGAATAGATTTTACGTTTTCAAAGGTCACCAAAAGCCTGAGACCATTTGGTGTTTGTTTTTCTTTCATTTTACACAACTGCGACTGTGTTTGTACAAATTGTAAAACGTGGTGAAATTGTGTTGAGGTGTAATAGTCGCTTTGCTGATCGGAAACAAAATAACCAATCATTTTCCCTTGTTTCATCACTAGTTTTTCAATTCCGATTTGTGAGGCGATCCATTTGATTTTAATACTGCTCAACAATGAAATCGCAGGTTTCGGCAAAGGGCCAAATCGGTCAACTAGTTTGATTTCGTAGGCTTTGAGTTCTTCGTCGGTTTTCACCAAACTCAATTCGTTATATAAATTCAGTCGCTCGGAAATATTGTTGATGTATTCGTCTGGGAACAATAATTCAAAGTCAGTATCGATTTGCAAATCTTTTACGTATTCTTTTTCAGGTTGATCTTCCGATTCATACAAGTCTTTGAATTCATTTTCTTTCAATTCTTCAATCGCTTCGTTCATGATTTTTTGATAGGTTTCAAAGCCAATTTCATTAATAAAACCACTTTGCTCGCCACCCAATAAATCACCCGCGCCGCGAATCTCTAGATCTTTCATCGCAATGTTGAAACCGCTTCCGAGTTCACTATATTGTTCTAAAGCTTGGATTCTTTTCCTCGCATCTTCGGTCATCATCGAATACGGTGGACAAATAAAATAGCAAAACGCTTTTTTGTTGCTTCGCCCAACACGGCCGCGCATTTGATGCAAATCCGACAATCCAAAATTATTCGCGTTATTGATAAAAATGGTATTGGCATTCGGCACATCTAGTCCACTTTCGATTATCGTTGTCGAAACCAAAACATCAAATTCACCATTCATAAAAGCCAACATCAATTCCTCGAGTTTGCTGCCTTCCATTTGACCATGACCCACGCCAACACGCGCGTCTGGAACCAATCGTTGAATCATTCCAGCGAATTCCTTTATATTCTCTATTCGATTATTGATAAAGAACACTTGGCCGTTGCGCTGAATTTCATACGAAATAGCATCGCGAATCAATTCCTCACTAAACGTCACCACTTGACTGTCTATAGGATAACGATTGGGCGGCGGCGTGGTGATGACAGACAAATCTCGAGCGGCCATCAACGAGAATTGCAGCGTTCTCGGAATTGGTGTTGCGGTCAATGTCAGTGTATCAACATTGGCGGCGATAGTTTTGAGTTTGTCTTTTACGTTGACTCCAAATTTCTGTTCTTCATCTACGATTAGTAAACCTAAATCTTTGAAGACCACATTTTTATTGACCAATTGATGTGTTCCAATGACAATATCTAGTTTCCCATCGGCCAAATCTTTGAGCGTTTCTGACTTTTGTTTCGCTGTTCTAAAACGGTTGAGATAGCCAACAGAAACCGGCATTTCTTTTAAGCGTTCGGTAAAAGTTCGATAATGCTGATAGGCGAGAATCGTAGTGGGAACAAGAACTGCGACTTGTTTGCCATTGTCTACCGCTTTGAATGCAGCGCGAATAGCAACTTCCGTTTTTCCAAATCCAACATCGCCACAAACCAGACGATCCATTGGGCGATCACTTTCCATATCTGCTTTGACCTCTAGCGTTGACTTGGTTTGATCTGGCGTGTCTTCGTAAATAAACGAACTTTCTAACTCCGCCTGTAAATAACTATCTGGCGCATAGCGAAAACCTTTTTCTAAGCGACGTTTCGCATACAATTGAATCAAATTGAACGCAATATGCTTTACGCGCGCTTTGGTTTTTTGTTTTAGAACTTTCCAGGCATTCGATCCAAGCTTGTATATTTTTGGCGGCGCACCATCTTTACCGTTATATTTAGAAATTTTGTGCAAAGAATGAATACTGACATACACAATATCATTATCCGCATAGACTAATTTGATGGCCTCTTGTGTTTTTCCTTCCACTTGAATTTTTTGCAAGCCACCAAACTTTCCAATGCCGTGATCGATGTGCGTCACATAATCCCCGACAGTCAGCGTATTTAATTCTTTTAGTGTGATCGTTTGCTTTTTAGCATATCCGTTTTTGATATTGAACTTATGGTAACGTTCAAATATCTGATGATCAGTATAACAAGCTATTTGATTTTCTTCGTCGATAAAACCTTGGTACAAAGGAAAGACAACCGTGTGATATTGCTTGCGAATGCTTTCATGGTTGGCTTCATCAAGCGATTCAAAAATATCGTGAAAACGCTTTTCTTGTGCGTTGTTGGAGCAAAACAAATAGTTTTTATAACCGTTAAAATGATGCTCATTGAGATTGTTCAGCAACAAATCAAATTGTTTGTTAAATGACGGTTGCGGTTGGATGTGAAATTCAAAAGTTTTAGTAATCGCAAATGTTGGGTTGCGGCTGAGTTCCACTACGGTGAAATCAAGTAATTTTCGCAAAAATTCCTTTTGTTGCAGGAAGATCTTGCTTGGCTCGACATGCTGAATCGTTGCGTTTAGATTTTTAAAAATATCTTCTGCTTTCAGAAACAGCTTGTCCAAAACAGATAAAACTACAGCGGTATTTTGAACAAATACGATCGTGTTTTTTGGAATATATTCGAGAAAACTCTCCCGATTTTCTTGGAAGAATTTGTTTTCTAGATTAGGAATGATGGCAATCTTTTTTTGTTTTTCGATAGAGAGTTGTGTTTCTACGTCGAAACTTCGAATGCTATCGACTTCATTCCCAAAGAATTCAATTCGATATGGATGATCGTTTGAAAAAGAAAACACATCAATGATGCCGCCACGCACAGAAAATTCTCCAGGTTCTGTAATAAAATCGACGCGCTTGAATTCGTATTCAAACAAAACCTCATTGATAAATTCGATCGACATTTGATCACCTTCATTAATCTTCAGTGTATTTTTATCTAGATCCTTTTTGGTCACTACTTTTTCAAAAAGTGCTTCAGGATACGTAACAATTACAGCGGGTTTCTTGCGCGAATTGATGCGATTTAGTACTTCTGCGCGCAGTAAAACATTCGCATTGTCTGTGTCTTCAATTTGATACGGGCGTCTGTAAGAGCCAGGATAAAATAAGACATCTTCTTCGCCAATCATTTTTTCCAAATCGTTCAAATAATAGGCTGCCTCTTCTTTGTCATTCAACAAAACCAAAAAAGGATGTTCTGAGTTTTTGAAAAGGGATTGCAACAAAAATGATAAGGAAGATCCAATCAAGCCATTGCATTGAATTTTCAACCCATGTACTTTCAAACTTTCGGCGATTTGTTTGACTTTGGGCGATGCGTCGTAAAGCTGCAAAAGAGAGAGAATACTCAAAGAATTTATGGTTTATTAGGTGTGTCTGGAATCGCTCTTGTCGGATCTAACATTCGAATCATATCTGATTCTCCTTCTTCTTTTGGGATTTCGCTTTTTCTGATAATTTCATCAAATTGTCGATACAATGAAGCATATTCTTTGTTAACATCGGTAACCAATACGACAATTTTTTTCGCTGGAATGGCATCGATATTAAGATATAAATTAATCGAATTTATTTTAGTGATCAAGGCTGCAATTCTGCTTTTCACTTCAGGTTTATTAAATGGCTCTGGAATTGTGCCATTCAAAGCCAAAACTTTTCTGGAGAGATCTTTAGATTTCTTTTGAAAAGCGCCGATAGTACTTTTTGGAGTTTGTCGCAATTCTAAATTAAAATCTTCCAGTTCTTTCCAATTTTGAGTAATCGACTGCGCATTTGAACTTAAGGATGGAATTGTAAAATGCCATGCGTTGCTAACTGTTGTAAAAACTAGCGCTCTGGCTTTGGCATCTTTTTGTTGTTCCAATAAATGTTGCTCATCCTTTTCTTGACAAGAAATCAAGCAAAAGAAGCAAATACAAAAAAGGAATAGATTTTTTTTCATACCATAAATTGAGTGCTATGCGGCACAAAGGTAAAATGAAACTTAAGAAGACCAATGCTATTGCTATTTTTATTTTGTTAAATGTAATTATCTCGGATCTCTAGAAGTTTCTTTTTTTGAAAATGCTATCTTTACCGTAGCAAATGACTTTGAAAAATGAGTACAAAAATCTTGATAATTGGCGCCTGTGGACAAATTGGAACGGAACTGACCTTTAAGTTACGAGCTATTTATGGAATAGAAAATGTCATTGCTTCGGATATCCGAAAAATGAATAATGAAGTAGTAAACTCAGGGCCATTTGAGGTGGTAAATGCACTAGATTTTAATCAAATTGAACATTTGGTAGAAGTTCATAGCATTACTGACATTTATTTAATGGCGGCGTTACTGTCGGCCACTGCTGAAAAAAACCCGGCATTTGCGTGGGATTTGAATATGAACTCTTTATTTCACGTGCTTAATTTAGCCAAAGCAAAAAAAATAAAAAAAATATTTTGGCCTTCTAGTATTGCAGTTTTTGGACCAACAACACCAAAAGAAAATACGCCTCAATATACTATTATGGAGCCTTCAACTGTATATGGTATCAGCAAACAAGCGGGTGAGAGATGGTGCGAATATTACCACCATATTTTTGGCGTAGACGTAAGAAGTATTCGCTATCCAGGATTGATCAGTTGGAGTACAGCTCCGGGTGGAGGCACTACAGATTACGCGGTTGATATTTTTCACAAAGCATTAAGTCAAGGAAAGTACGAGTGTTTTCTTTCATCAGAAACCAAGATGCCCATGATGTATATGGATGATGCGATAGCGGCAACAATTCAAATAATGCAGGCCGAAAAAGATCAAATCAAGATCCGATCTTCCTATAACTTGGCGGCCATGAGTTTTACGCCTAACGAAATTGCAGATGAAATAAGAAAGCACATGCCGGAATTTTCAATTACTTTCAAACCAGATTTCCGTCAACAAATTGCAGATAGTTGGCCTGCAAGTATTGATGACAAAGAAGCCAGGAAAGACTGGTGCTGGCAGCATCAATTTGATATAACAAATATGACTACTGCTATGCTTGAAAATCTAAAGAATAATCCAAGTTTTATTTAGACTTTAATTTTTCAATCAATGGGTTTTCTAACGGAGATTTGATCTTGATTGCTTCGTTAGTTACATCATTGGGAATTGTCATTGACAGCACATAATGCTGAATCTTCCACTCGTTACCAACCTTAATTAAGACTCCAGAACCTCTGCACACTTTCATCCAAGTATCTAATAGTTCGTCAAACCACGCCATTTTCTTGTCTTTGCTTATATAAATATGACGTTCTAACGGATTGAAATCCCATGCAGTTCCCTTGTCGAAGTAAGGTTTGGCAAACGCTTGAAATTCTGATTTGTTCCAGTGCTCTGAAGCATCAGTTCCGATATAAAACGAATCTTCTGTCATGGCTCCAAAGTAATTTGTAGCGTCTGCTTTAGCTGCAGCTTTATGCCAATTGTCTAGTAGCAGCGAGATTTCCTCTTCGTCTGAAACCGTACGAATTGGTTTTGAACTAAAAGAAACGCATAAAAAGAAAGCGACGGAAATAAAGAGTATCTTTTTCATCATTACATTGTTTATATAATATTTTGTTTGCTAATCCGATTGTAAATGTAGTTAATAAACAAAATAATTTTACGCATAATCAATTGATTCCGTACTTTTATATCTAAATTAGTGGTTTGTCCCAAAATGAAAAAAACGCTATTATATTTCATCTTCGCAGTTTCTTTTTATTCATTTTCGATTAATGGAGAAAAGAAAATTCTATTGGGCTCGCGAGACATTTTTAATATTGATGCGACACAAGAAAAGAATATTTCCGAAATTCCAATTGATAGTTTGGCAATAGTAAATTTTTTTAGCCAATACCCTAAACTAAAAGGTTGCGAACCACAAGTATTTGAAGTCTATCGAACAAATCACTATCAATCTGTTTGGTTTGCCAATAAAAAGATCAACGAGTTGGGTATTTTGTTATATCAAAGTACGGGGAATTTATCAGAAGAAGGATTGCAAATAAAAATACCGTATAAAGAAAAATTGGATCTGTTTTTTAGCCAATCCGACAAAGAACTTTCCCCATATATAGAAGATGAATTGCTTTTGACTTCAGTTTATTTTTATTATACACAACATGTTTTTCAAGGAATAGACGACAAAAGCACCGCCGATTTAGGATGGTTCATTCCACGAAAAAAACTGTCATTTGTCACTTATTTAGACACCTTAATGCGGAATCCAAAACTATTGTCGCATGATGAGAGCAAGATGTTCAAACAGTATTATCGTTTGAAAGATGCCTTGAAAAAATACCGATTAATTGAAGCAAAAGGCAAATGGCAGCCTATTGTGATGACCAATTCTAATCCAATTGTTGTGGGATCAAAATCATCAGTAGTTTATAAAGTAAGAGAGCGATTGCATTATCTAGGCTATTTGAAAGCAGACAATAAGTCAATGAAGTATGATAAGGAACTAGCGCAAGCAGTCTGGAAATACAAAAAAAACGTGGGTATTACCGTTGATGATTTGATCACTTCTAGATTAGTCGCGTCTTTAAACGTGCCGATAGCAGATCGAATTAAAAGTATCATATTCAATATGGAACGATGCCGATGGATTTCGAGCGACTTCAACCAGGCAGACGAGTATATTTTTATCAACATCCCATCGTATGAAATGAATTACTTTAAAGAGGGAAAAACGCTATTGAACTCGAAAGTAGTCGTTGGCAAAGTAATGAATCAAACCGTCATTTTCAGCGGGATGCTGCAGTATGTAGTTTTTAGTCCGTATTGGAATGTCCCCAAAAGCATTATCGATAAAGAGATTGCGCCAGCGATGAAGAAGAACAAAAACTATCTTGCTCAGCATAATATGGAGTGGAATAATGGAAACATTCGACAGAAACCCGGACCAAAAAATTCTTTGGGATTGGTCAAGTTTTTATTCCCAAATTCAAATTCGATTTATTTGCATGACACACCATCGAAAAGCCTATTCAAAGAGGAGAAAAGAGCTTTTAGTCATGGTTGCATCCGCCTCGAAAAACCAATTGAATTAGCGTATTTATTAGTTAAAGATGACAAAAATTGGACAATGGAAAAGTTAAATAATGCATTCCATTCCAAAAAAGAAATTTGGTATACTTTGAAGCACAAAATACCAGTATATATCGGGTATTTTACTGCTTGGGTAAACGAATATGATGAGGTTCAATTCTATGATGACGTATATGCCAGAGATGAGTGTTTGACTTCGTATCTTTTTAGCGAACAATAAAAGCTTTGAATTATGCTTTACTTTGATTAATTCTTACATTTGGCGAAAAGTATCAGTATTTTGTTTTTAGAAAATAACCTTAAATTAAACGTTATGAAAGTAATTAAAATTATGTTTTTTAGTTTGTGTTTGGTTGCATTTACTTCAACTGTGCAAGCACAAAAAATTGGAGTCCGAGCAGGATTAAATATTGCTAATGTGACTGGTGGTGACGGTACAGACACAAAACCACTTACAGGAATTTATGCAGGTGTATTTAAAGAAATTACCATTGTACCACTTATCTTTTTTTTACAGCCTGAATTACAATATTCAAGTCAAGGATTTAAAAGCGGAGACACCGATTATTCAATAAATTATATCAACCTACCAGTAATGGCAAAAGTATACGCTTTGAAAATGTTTAGTTTAGAAGCTGGACCACAAGTTGGCTTTAAGATTGCCGATAATTTCCCAGGAGAGTCAGGCGATGACATCAAGACATTTGACACAGCTTTTGCTGGAGGATTGGGCTTGAATTTCCCGTTTGGGCTCGGTATAAACGCACGATACGTTATGGGATTGAGCGAAATCAGTAAAGGTGGCGGAAAAAATCAAGTGATTCAGTTGGGAGCGTCATTTAAGTTTTAGTTAAAAAAACATCATAATGTAGAACTATCCTAGAGGAAACTTTAGGATAGTTTTTTATTTAGACTACCTTGTGCCGTTGTCGGTCAATTCGGGCAATCCATTGGTTTATGGAAATCGCCTTCGAAACGTTGATTGCTTCTTATTTAGAAGACAACATTGGCATTGCAACGCATTTTATCTCTGATGAATTAGCCCGACAATTGCGGCAGAATCTTCTCAATTTAGATATTCAAAACTCCTTAGTTGCAGCAGGAACGGGTAATGAGGACAAATTCGTTCGCAACGAAAAAGTCCGCAGTGATCTAATTTATTGGCTTGACAAAAGTCACAATAACTTCTATGAAACCGAATTCTTGCAGCACATCGAAGCTTTTATTACTTATTTAAATGAAAGTTGCTATGCTGGAATTACGAGTTATGAATTTCACTATTCTCTATATGAAAAAGGAAGTTTTTATCTAAAGCACATGGATCAATTTCAAGACAACTCTAGCCGCGCATTTTCTATGATTTGCTATTTGAATGATAATTGGAAAACGGAAGATGGAGGAGAGCTGTGCATACATCAAGTCGGCAGAAACCAGCACATTTCTCCAATTCAGGGGAAGACTGTTTTTTTTAAAAGCGATGAGTTAGAACATGAGGTTTTAATTACGAACAAAAGACGCATGAGTGTTACCGGATGGTTGAAACGAGATTAGCAATATGGAAAGCTGTAACAATTGCGCAACGGTTAATACTAATCGTTTCAACATTTATAAATCAGAAATTATGCAAGCTCATGAAATAGATTACCATATTTATGGAGAGGAAATGCAATACGTAGAAATAGAACTTGATCCTCAAGAAATTGTAGTCGCAGAAGCGGGAAGTTTTATGATGATGGACAACGGAATCAAAATGGAAACCATCTTTGGAGACGGTTCAGATCAACAGCAAAGCGGATTGTTTGGCAAGTTACTGTCGGCTGGCAAGCGCGTTTTGACAGGAGAAAGTTTGTTTATGACCGCCTATCTCAATCAAAATGCAGTCAAAAGCAAAGTGTCGTTTGCTTCTCCTTATCCAGGAAAAATAATTGCGATCGATTTAGCGCAATTTCAAGGTAAGTTCATTTGCCAAAAAGATTCGTTCTTGTGCGCCGCTAAAGGCGTTTCAGTTGGCATTGAGTTTTCTAAAAAATTAGGCCGTGGACTTTTCGGAGGAGAAGGTTTTATTATGCAAAAGCTAGAAGGCGACGGAATGGCTTTTGTGCATTCAGGTGGAACTTTGGCAAAAAAGGAACTTGCTTCTGGCGATGTTTTGAAAGTCGATACGGGTTGCATCGTTGGTTTTACAAAAGATGTTGATTATGATATTGAATTTGTTGGCGGTGTCAAGAACACTTTGTTCGGCGGCGAAGGAATGTTCTACGCTACGCTCCGCGGACCAGGAACAGTCTACATTCAATCACTACCGTTTAGCAGATTGGCGGATAGAATCATAGCATCGGCTCCAAAAAATGGAGGTAGTTCTCGAGAAGAAGGAAGTTTGCTGGGAGGAATCGGTAATTTATTAGATGGGGACAATCGGTTCTAATAGATTTTTTTTACAATAATTTATACAAAAAAGAAGACCTACTGTAAAGCAGGTCTTTTTACTTTGTGAAAACCTTATTTGTTGTAAGTGCTTTCGTAATTAAGCAGTTTTGCAAAATAATCTTTCATGAAGGCGTGCTGCTCTTTGTAACTCATTTTTGTTGCTGATTTGGTTTCAATTTTTATAGCGTCAAAACGATGCTCAGCTCTTGCAAGATTATACAATTCCGTCTTCGCGTTTGACGGTCCGAAAAGCAACACTTCGTCATAATTTTTGATTATTTCGAGCAGTGATTTGTAAAACCGATGTAGAGTTTGTTGCTCTTTATTGTGTAGCGCACTTTCACTTTGTAGCAAAGGTTGTTGATTGACCAAAGTATCATGGTCAGTAGTAATAGTGTTGACTTCAAAAGAATCTACATTATATTCCATCCAGCAGGCAGTAGAATGATCCATCCAAATGCCCAATCTTTTTTTTACTTTCATGATCTAATTTTTTATTTTGTACTCTCGAAAAAGCTGGTTACCTTTTCTAATTTAAAGTTACGAAAAAACGTGGTCAACGCCGCATCGTTTATAGTTAAATTTGAAGGTCAAATTTTTGAGAATATAGTCGATGAAAAAGATTTTAAAGTAATCAAATTAACAACTTAATTTTTTACCAAAGAACGCTCAATTTCTTAGTAGTAAAATAATTAGCAGGTCCATTAGCGCCTCCTTGATTGTTTCCTGTTTTCAATCGGTAGTTAGGCTGATTTCCCCAATAAGCAGGAGTATCTTCAATAATCATGTCCTCTCCGGTGTCGTTACTTACGAAAGGAGCAATCATATTTTGCCAAGCTTGAATACGCGGAATACTCTTTGTCGAATGAAACAAGTTATTTGTGGTAGATGTAAGTTGCGTAATATAGCTTTTATACAAGTTTTGGTATTGCGGTATTGCCAGAATCTTTGTTATTAAGGGTCTTTGGGTCATATTGCCCCAAGTAAGCAAATTTTGTGTTCCGGAGTTGGGCATTATTTGCGATGTGCCTAAAGTATTGTCATAATCATAAGGAATAAAATAGGCTTTCCCATTTGGCGAAAAATAAAAATAGAAGTTATTACCATTGACCCAATAATCATCCCACATTCCCACAACAACATTGACAGCATAAGTTTTTAGAAAGAGCGGAATATCCATTCTTCCTTCAATCCAAGTTTGAAATTCAATCCCCGTTTTGGTATTAAGATCTGATATAAACTGTAATAATTCTGCTTTTGCAGCAGGTAACTCATTCTTTCTCGTCTTTAAATCATAGGCATAATAAACAGATAACGCTGGATTGATATCTACATCTTCAACACCAATACTTTCGGTAGATACAAAATTGGCATTATTAGAATTGCTATAACCGCCTTTCCAAAGAAAACCGACCCCTGAACCCCATTTGGATTGATTTTTTTCAATAAAGTCTTTGTCTATGCTTTCTACCATTTCATAAACTCCAAAGTAGGCAGGTGAAGGATCACCTTGAACTTTTATATTGACACGACAATAGGATGCGCGAGGTGCATTCCAACAACCAAATCGTCTAAACAAATCGTAACAATAAATTTCACGAACGTAAGCGGCGTCATCTTTAAACCATTTGATGTTAAGTTTCTCAAGGCCTGCAAACCGCTGATCATCTCTGAATTTTGAAAAATCTAATGCAAAATGACTGTGATGCCAATCAGGGTTAGAAACAGAATGTAATTCTCCGAAACTACCTTCTGGCCTACGTCTGCTTGTGTTGCCTCTCAAGCGCACTCCAATACTATCCAGGATTACCGATCCTGATCTGTTGCCATAAGTAAATTTTGAAACTACTTTTTCATCATTGGCTGGATTGAGATCAAAGTTCTGAAGAATGGTATTCCAATCCGATAGGGAAAATTCCAAAGTCATTGAAGGAACTTCATTCAAATTAAAAACATCTAATTTGTTTAAAGGAATACCCGGACGATCAACAACCGCATTTTCTTGGGTAGGATTGTCAATTTGACTGCAATTGAAAAATATAAATAGAGGAAGTAAAAGAAAGATACGTTTCATATGTCTTATTTGCTCAAAGATAATATTTAAATTTAGATGACTATGCTATAAAAACGCGGTGAGGTCTTCTATCGATTGCCACTGCTAATCTGCTCAAGTTGTGGTTGTTGAAAAAGAATTATTTTCAGCTTTAATTTGAACGAAAAATAGAGGACTTACTTTGACAATGTTTTTAATAAACAAAATGCGTTTTCTTTAAGGATATTCCGCATATAAAACTTGTATATTAAGAAATTGTTATTATTTTTATTAATTCTTTGTCCTAAAAAAATAATCATTTTATGAAATACCCTGCAATTCAAAATTACATCAATGGGAAGTTTGTTCCGAGTTCAACAACAAAAACAATGAACGTAGTTTCTCCACTAGACGGAAATCTACTATCAACCGTTCCAATGTCATCCAATCAAGATTTAGACAATGCCGTAAAAGCAGCGCAAGCCGCCTTTCCAGCATGGAGCAAAACGCCCATCAAAGAGCGCGTTCAAGTTTTCTTCAGATATAAAACACTTTTAGAAAAACACCTCAAAGAACTCGCTGAATTATGCAGTGAAGAAAACGGAAAAACCTACGGAGAATCAGTCGCGGAAATTGAAAAATGCATCGAATTGACCGAGTTTGCAACTTCTTTACCTCAACTTATTACTGGCGAATTGCTAGAAGTGAGCAAAGGCGTAGAATGCAGAACAGAACACGTAGCGCTTGGCGTAGTGGCTTCCATTGTGCCTTTTAACTTTCCATCCATGGTGCCCAACTGGACAATTCCAAATGCAATTGCACTAGGAAATTGCATGATCATCAAACCATCGGAAAAAGTGCCTTTAAGTTGCGGAAGATTAGCGGAATTATTAAAAGAAGCTGGCTTGCCAGATGGCGTTTTTAACGTGGTTCACGGCGATGTAGAAATCGTAAACGCCATTTGTGATCATCCCAACATCGAAGCTGTTTCTTTTGTCGGCTCAACCAAAGTGGCAAAAATTGTATACCAACGCGCCACCCAAAACCTAAAAAGATGTTTGTCATTAGGCGGTGCAAAAAATCACTTGATGGTCTTGCCTGACGCGATTCCAGAAATGACAGCACAAAATGTCGCAGCCTCAATGTCTGGTTGCGCCGGACAACGTTGTATGGCAGCTTCCGCGATGATTGGAGTAGGAAATGTAGATGCGATTGTTGCTAAAATTTGCGATGAAGCCCGTAAAATTATTCCTGGTGTCAATTTGGGTGCGGTCATCAACAAAGAATCACAAGAAAGAATAGAAAGTTATATCACCCAAGCAGAAAAAGACGGCGCAAGAATTCTGGTCGATGGTAGAAATACCAAAGTAGCTGGTAAAGAAAACGGAACCTATGTCGGGCCAACAGTCATCGACTTCGTAACCCCTCAAATGAGTGTAGCGACTGAAGAAATTTTCGGGCCAGTCATTTCTATCATGAGAACCAATACGGTCGATGAAGCTTTAGCCATCGAAAATGCCAATCCATACGGAAATGCAGCGAGCGTTTTCACGCAAAATGGCGGCATGGCGCGCTACATTATTGATAAAGCAAGCGCGGGAATGATCGGAGTCAATGTCGGTGTTCCCGTTCCACGTGAGCCATTCAGTTTTGGCGGTTGGAACGAAAGCAAATTTGGCGTGGGCGATATCACCGGAAAAAGCTCCATCGAGTTTTGGACGAAATTGAAGAAAAGCACCATCAAATGGAACGCAGAAGCCGGTGTCAACTGGATGAGCTAG
>CALPOS020000025.1 GCA_943325255.2 Sphingobacterium thalpophilum | reverse complement strand
ATAAATAATTAAAAAGACTAATAGATAATAGACGGATAGATGATAAATTTCTCAATTCTAACCCATCGCTGTCTATCATCTTTTCCTCTATAATCTAACATCTAAAAAAAATGGAATTACCAAAATTTCTCCTCGGAGACAACACCGATTTCCCAGACGATATTTTTATTATTCATTTGGATTATCCTCGATTTATCATCAATCTAAAAGACGATGAAGTCGAATTTATGGAAGAAGCCGAAGACCTTGATGAGTCGGAACTCAATGCTGAAATGGAAGGATTGATTGTTTTGGCTAATGAGTTTTACGACAGAGAAGTGGCGCGTTACGAAGAATAACTACTTCTTAAAATACACTTTCAGAATATTTTGAGCAGCGGTAAATGGTGAAATTTCATTATTTGCCACTGCTTTTTTATTGGATTCAAGTAGGGCTAAGATTTCTGGATGTTGAAAGAAATTTATTTTCAATTCTTCGACGATGGTTTCCATCATCCAATATTGGTTTTGTTCTTTTCGCTTTTCGAAGAAATAATTATTGTCCTTCGTCAATTTCAAATAATCCCCAATCATTTTCCAAACATTTTCAATGCCGTCACCATTTACCGCACTGCAAGTAGTTGCTGATGCCGTCCAACCTGATTTTTTAGCTGGAAATAAATGCAACGCACGGTGAAATTCCACTTTAGCTAAATTCGCTTTTTTAATATTATCGCCGTCTGCTTTGTTGATGACAATCGCATCTGCCATTTCCATGATTCCGCGTTTGATGCCTTGCAGTTCGTCACCGGCTCCAGAAATCTTTAACAAAAGAAAAAAGTCCACCATGCTATGAACAGCGGTTTCACTTTGTCCAACGCCAACGGTTTCTATCAAAATGGTATCAAATCCGGCAGCCTCACATAAAGTAATGGTTTCTCTTGTCTTGCGTGCGACTCCACCAAGTGTTTCGCCAGACGCAGAAGGTCTGATAAAGGCATTCTTGTCTTTGACCAATTCCTCCATCCGTGTTTTGTCGCCTAAAATACTGCCATGTGAAATCGTGCTGCTCGGATCAACCGCCAACACCGCGACCTTTTTTCCTACACCAGTTAGCTGTTTTCCAAAGGCTTCGATAAACGTGCTTTTCCCAACGCCAGGAACTCCAGTAATTCCAATGCGTACCGATTGATTCGCGTGTGGTAAACAAGCCGCAATAATTTGATGCGCTTTCTCTAGGTGTGACGGATTGGTACTCTCAATTATGGTGATCGCACGGCTTAAAGAGGTAATATCGCCTCGTAAGATGCCATCGATTAGTTCGATTATGGAAGGTTGCGTTTTTCGAAATTCCTTGAGATGTCCAATAGCCGAACTACTAATCATTTCGGGTGGTGAAATGCCAGGATTTTCGCGTAAAGCAGAATCTTTTTTCTTTGGAGTACTCAAGTGAAAAACATTTTTGGTAAATTTAGTAAAATAATCGAGTTGCCTACATTCACTAAGCAATTTCAATCTTATTTGCCATATATGGTTAAATTACATTTTTTGTTTTGAACCATATAAGGCATATAAGTTCATATAAGATTTAGGGTTGTCGTTTTCCAAAATAGCCGATTGACTTTGCTCTTAATTTTCAAGTATTATCACATTATTTTTTAGATACCTTTTACTTTTTAAAACTTGTTTTTGTCTTTTTTTGACGTTCCTTTGCAAAAAAATAACGACAATCCGAATGGATAGTATTATCTTATTATTTCTGTGTTTGATTTTGGGTTATGGATTGCAATTCGTTACTGCTTTTCCAAAAAATGCTCACCTCACACTCAACCAATTTGTCATTTATATTTCGTTGCCGGCTTTGGCGTTGTTTTATATTCCTAAGATAGAAATCAATTCACAGTTGCTTTATCCGCTGGGCATTGCCTGGCTTGGATTTATCTTATCATTTTTGTTTTTCTACGGGATTGGAAAAAAACTCAATTGGTCAAATAAGTTGATTGGTTGTCTCATTATTACCGCTGGTTTAGGCAATACATCCTTTGTTGGTTTTCCTGTGATTCAAGCGTTATTTGGAGAAGAGGGTTTGAAAACTGCGATTATTGTTGATCAACCTGGCTCATTTGTAGTCATTTCTACTTTGGGAATTATTACCGCTGTTTACTTTTCAAAAGGCCAAGCTACAGCAAAAGAAATGGCCAGGACAATTTTATTATTTCCTCCATTCATCGCTTTTTTTATTGCTTGCATCATGTGTTTGATTGCAGTAGATTTTTCTGCAGATTTTCAATCTGTTTTTCAAAAACTGGGTAGTACTGTGACTCCGATTGCACTGTTGTCGGTTGGTTATCAAATTAAATATGACAAGAACAGTCAACATTGGAAATTCTTGCGACTCGGATTATTTTTCAAACTAATATTGACACCCGCTTTTTTCTATCTTTTGTATAAAATCATAGGGAATGGCAAAGGACTCGTAGTCGATGTCTCGATTATGGAAGCCGCGATGGCGCCGATGATAACTGGAACCATTCTTTCAGCGTCCTATGGACTCAAACCCAAATTGAGCAATATGATGGTGAGTGTTGGAATTCCGTTGTCATTTATCACCTTAGCTTTTTGGTATTTTATACTTAAAACTTATTAGATGCAAGCAAACGAAACGCATAAAGAAACTGTAATTTCAAAAACGATTTTTTCGATTTTGTTTGCCATCAGTTTTGCGCATTTGCTCAACGATTTGATTCAAGCGATTATTCCTTCGGTGTATCCGATTTTGAAAGAAAAATACCATCTATCTTTCTCTCAAATCGGACTCATTACTTTTGCTTTTCAGTTCTCAGCATCTATTCTGCAGCCATTTGTGGGCTACTACACTGATAAACATCCAAAGCCTTTTTCGCAAATTTATGGGATGTTGTTTTCACTAGCGGGAATTGTTTCCCTCTCTTTTGCCAATAGTTTTGATTGGATTGTATTGTCCGTTATGCTCATCGGAACAGGTTCGGCAATTTTCCACCCAGAATCGGCCCGAATTTCCAATTTAGCTTCTGGCGGAAAACGGGGTTTGGCGCAATCTATATTTCAAGTGGGAGGCAATATGGGAACGGCGTTGGGTCCGCTGCTGGTGGCGTTAATCGTAGTGCCACACGGACAAGAGTACATTTTGTGGTTTGTTATTGCAGCAGTCATCGCGCTAGGAATTATTAGTAAAATTGCCTTTTGGTATCGCGATCATCTTATTTACAGAACTAACAAACAGGCGCTTTTTTTCGATTTACACGACCTTTCAAAATTGCGGGTAAAATGGAGTATTGCTATTTTACTCATCGTGATTTTCTCTAAGTTTTTCTATTCTGCGAGTTTGTCGACGTACTATACTTTTTTCTTGATGGATAAGTTTCAGCTTTCTATTCGTCAGGCGCAATTCCATATGTTTATTTATCTGATTGCCTATGCATTGGGGACGATTTTAGGCGGCCCGCTTGGGGATAAGTTCGGTCGAAAGTATATTATTTGGTTCTCTGTATTTGGCGCTACACCTTTTGCTTTGCTGCTGCCGTATGTGAATTTGTTTTGGACCGATGTCTTGATGATTGTCATCGGAATTATTATCTCATCGGCTTTTCCAGCCATTATTGTATATGCTCAGGAGCTTATTCCCAAAAAACTCGGAATGATCTCTGGTTTATTCTACGGATTTGCGTTCGGAATGGGCGCATTGGGTTCGGCATTGTTGGGTATTTTGGCGGATCACACCTCCATTCAATACGTCTACCACATTTGTTCTTTCCTTCCCATTATTGGAATCATTTGTTTTTTTCTTCCGAATTTGAAGAAGAAGATAGTTGTTAGTTGACGGTTGTTGGTTGATGGAAAAAAATTCTTTAGGAGCTAATTCCCGCTCTCCACTATATCTTTTGTTCTGAACCCCAGAACAAAAGGATGCCGTTTCTATCGGGGCTAGACCACCACGACTTTCAGGCACCCCACCAAAGGAGGGGAAACCCACAACCCACAACCATCAACTCTTTTTAATTTGGTCAACTATTTTCAAAACACTAATTTTACGCTTCAATTTTACAGTTATGATCACTACTTCACAAATTACAGGGCAAGTTCTAGAAAAACTGGCGGCAATAGTTGGCGAATCATTCGTATTTACGGATCTCGAAACACGAAAACATTACGGACATGACGAAACGGAAGATTGTGTTTTTCCTCCAGGTGTGGTTGTAAAGCCAGGGAAGCCAGAAGAAGTGGCCGCTATTCTGATCATGGCAAATGAAGCACTTATTCCAGTCACTCCAATTGGAGCGAGAACAGGTTTGAGTGGTGGTGCGTTGTCTATTTATGAAGGCATTGGTTTGTCGATGGAGCGCTTTAATAAAATCCTTCACATCGACGAGCAAAATTTGCAAGTGACCGTTGAGCCCGCTGTAATTACGCAAGTGTTGCGGGAATCGGTAGCTGAAAAAGGGCTTTTTTATCCACCAGATCCAAGTAGCCAAGGCAGTTGTTGGATTGGAGGTAATGTAGCCGAAAATGCAGGTGGCGCACGTGCAGTGAAGTACGGTGTGACCAAAGATTATGTGTTGAATTTAGAAGTGGTTTTGCCTAACGGAGAAATCATTTGGACGGGTGCAAACACTTTGAAAAATTCTACTGGTTATAACCTCACACAATTGATGGTGGGCAGTGAAGGAACTTTAGGGATTATTACAAAAATTGTCATGAAGTTGTTGCCTAAAAACACGCACAATATCTTGATGTTGGTGCCATTTTTCAAAGCGGATGAAGCGTGTGAAGCGGTGTCAGCTATTTTCAGAGCCGGTATTGTTCCCAGTGCATTGGAGTTTTTAGAACGCGATGCCATTGATTGGGCGATTCGTTACATCGACGGATTGAATGTGCCGATTGGCCCTGAAATCAAAGCGCATTTGTTGATAGAAGTTGATGGGAATTATCCGGATATTCTCTTTCAAGAAGCCGAAAAAATTATGGGAGTTGTCGAGCAGTTTCAAATTGATGAAGTTCTTTTTGCCGACACCGAAGATCAGAAAAATGCGTTGTGGAAAATGCGTCGTTCGGTTGGAGAAGCGGTAAAATCAAACTCTATTTATAAGGAAGAAGATACTGTAGTTCCTCGTTATGAATTGGCGAATCTTCTAAATGGAATTAAGACTATTGGGAACAAATACGGATTTCAATCGGTTTGTTATGGTCACGCCGGTGATGGAAATTTGCATGTGAATATTGTAAAAGGCGACCTATCCGATGAAGCATGGGACACAGAGGTGACCAAAGGAATTCGTGAAATTTTTGAATTGACAGTGTCACTAAAAGGAACACTTTCTGGCGAACACGGCATCGGTTATGTACAAAAAAATTATATGGACATCGCTTTCAACAACGCGCAACTGCAATTGATGAAAGGCATTAAAGATGTTTTTGACCCTAACGGCATTTTGAATCCAGGGAAGATTTTCCCGGACAATTTATAGTATTTAACCGCAAGGTTTGCAGGGTTTTTTGCGCTAAGAACGCTATTAAAATAGATAAAGACATGGCGTCCTTTGCGATACCCTAGCGTTCTTAGCGGTTAAATTAATCAACTAATCTCTTTTGGGACTGTTTTTCTTATCGCGTTTTTCTGCTTTTTTTTCCTTCGCTGTTTTCAGCGGTTCTTTTTTTACGGTTTTCTTAGCGTCTTGACTTTTGGCCATGGTTATCAGTTTTAATTAAGTTGTAGCAAAGTAAAGATAATCTTAAATGGCTTTAGAATTAAAGTCCAAGTTGTTTTTTTGTAGCCTCATCAAGAATATTTTTCGAAAGTGCCCGTTGTTCAACGTCATCCATATTCAAAAATTTCCATTCGTTTTTGGTGGTTGCATCAGCAATAGCAATCAATTTAGAAATTCGTCGCACATTAAAACTATTGCGTTTGGGTTCAAAAGTGACATCTTTAGTTTGGTCTTTTTCTCGCAAGAAATTGGCTTCGATGAGTGAAGTATTCGAATCTAATTTAGTTTCAAAAAAGTAACGTGCCGGATTTCTGTAGGTGATGACACAGTACATTTTGCCCTCTATTTTTTGAATTTCGCCATATTGAAAAACCATTTTTTCCAATTGTATTCTCATGCGATACTTTTCATTTTGGTAATCGTTATCCAGTTTATCGAGAAACTTTGTTCTGCCGAAGTGTTCGACGATGGCTGGATAGGTGAGATTTGCGACAGCATCGAAATCCATGGTGTAATTGGCATCGTAGATTTTCTTGGTTTCCGCTTTGAGTTGCTCGATGGTTTGTGCAGATGAGAAGCAAGTGACAAGAAATAATAGTAGGATGATGGTTTTGGATTTCATAACCGAGATATTTTTTTCAAATATAAAAAATCCCCAACTGTATTTACAATTGAGGATTTAATTTATTTATTAGATTTCCCTCGACTGCGCTCGGGATGACAAGCTTAAAACAGGAGGTCTGAACACTAATTTCTGCCTAATGAACACTTTCTTATTATTCATTCACAATCACCCATTCTCCTGAGTTGATCATGCTTTCGGCTTTTTTGTATTTCATGGTGTCTGTCTTGCCACTCATGATATGTTTGATGGTCACTGTATCATTTCGGTTGATTTTTGGCATTTCACGCACGATAGTTTCCGTGACTTGACGTTGTTGCGTCTGTCCTGCCTCACGATTTTCTGCTGCCAGCGAATCACTGTTAGGACCCGAGGTCGCAGACCGAACTGGCGAAGCAATTTCGTCTTTGCTAGTTTTGTAGTTCTCTTTTACCTTAACTTGACGCGCTTCTTGAATTGCCGGCGCGCTTTGTTGTGGTAAATCGCCTTTAAATAAGAACGAAATCACTTCTTTATTCACGCCATTCAACATCGAACTAAATAAGTTATACGCTTCGAATTTATAGATCAGTAACGGATCTTTTTGTTCGTGAACCGCTAATTGAACCGATTGTTTCAACTCGTCCATTTTTCGAAGATGTTTCTTCCAAGCTTCGTCGACGATCGCTAACGTAATGTTCTTTTCAAAATCTGCAACCAATTGTCTTCCTTCAGTTTCGTAGGCTTTCTTCAAATCAGTTACGACATTCAGAGTTTTGATTCCGTCTGTAAAAGGAACCACAATACGTTCGAATTGATTGTTTTGGTCTTCATAAACATTCTTAATGATTGGCAACGCTTCGCGCGCGGATCTTTCGGTCTTTTCGGTGTAGAATTCTAGCGCCGCTTTGTAGACTTTTCCAGCCAATTCCATTTCGCTTAATCTTTCAAATTCACTTTCAGAAACAGGAGATGTAATCGAGAAATAGCGAATCAATTCAAATTCAAAATTCTTAAAATCATTGGTTGCTTTGTTGGTTTGCACGATTACTTCGCTCGTATCGTACATCATGTTGGCGATATCCACTTTCAATCTTTCACCGTGCAAAGCATGACGGCGGCGTTTGTATACTACTTCACGTTGCGCGTTCATCACATCATCGTACTCTAACAAACGTTTACGAACGCCGAAATTGTTTTCTTCTACTTTTTTCTGCGCACGTTCAATCGATTTTGTCATCATCGAATGTTGAATTACTTCACCTTCTTTGAGTCCCATTCTATCCATCACTTTTGCTACTCTTTCCGAGCCAAACAAACGCATGAGGTTGTCTTCTAACGACACATAAAACTGTGAACTACCCACGTCTCCTTGACGACCCGCACGTCCGCGCAACTGTCGGTCAACACGACGCGAATCATGACGTTCTGTTCCTACAATGGCTAATCCACCCGCTGCTTTAACTTCAGGGGAAAGCTTAATATCGGTTCCACGTCCAGCCATATTCGTAGCAATGGTTACTACGCCAGGTTTCCCAGCTTCCTCGACAATTTGTGCTTCTTGTTTGTGCATTTTTGCATTCAAAACGTTGTGATTGACCCCTCGCATTTTCAACATTCGACTCAATAATTCAGAAATTTCAACGGAAGTAGTACCAATCAAAACTGGTCGACCTGCTTTAGATAATTCGGTAACATCTTCGATTACGGCATTAAATTTTTCACGCGTCGTTTTGTAAATTAAATCTTCTTTGTCTTTACGTGCCATCGGACGGTTGGTTGGAATTTCCACCACGTCTAGTTTGTAAATTTGCCAAAGTTCACCTGCTTCTGTTACTGCCGTTCCAGTCATACCTGCCAACTTGCTGTACATTCTGAAATAATTTTGCAAAGTAACGGTAGCGAAAGTTTGGGTTGCCGCTTCTATTTTTACGTTTTCTTTCGCTTCGATGGCTTGGTGTAATCCGTCTGAATAACGACGACCATCCATGATACGACCCGTTTGTTCATCGACAATTAAAATCTTATTGTCCATGATCACATATTCGACATCTTTTTCAAAAAGGGAATACGCTTTTAGCAACTGCGTTAGTGTGTGAATGCGTTCGCTTTTGATAGAAAAATCTTGGAATAATTTTTCTTTTTCTTCCGCTTCTTTGTCTTTTTCCAAACCTAGTTTTTCAATGCGTGCAATTTCAGTTCCGATATCTGGAAGTAAAAAGAAATTTTCGTCGGTATCTGAGGAAAGGAATTTGACTCCATTGTCTGTCAATTCTACTTGATTGTTTTTTTCTTCGATAACAAAATATAACGCTTCATCAATTTTATGCATGTCACGATTGTTGTCTTGCATGTATTGATTTTCGGTTTTTTGAAGCAATTGTTTGATTCCTTCTTCACTCAAAAATTTGATTAGCGCTTTGTTTTTTGGTAAACTTCTGTACGCTCTCAATAAGTTGAAACCGCCGTCTTTCATGTTGCCTTCTTTTACCAAACGTTTCGCTTCGGTTAGAAAACCGTTTGATAATTGGCGTTGCAATTGTACCAAGTTTTCAATTTTTGGTTTCAATTCATTAAACTCATGACGGTCGCCTTGAGGTACTGGACCTGAGATAATCAATGGTGTACGCGCATCATCAATCAATACCGAATCGACCTCATCGACGATGGCGTAATTGTGTTTGCGTTGCACTAAATCATCAGGCGAATGCGCCATGTTGTCTCTCAAATAATCAAAACCAAATTCGTTATTTGTTCCGTATGTAATGTCGGCGTTGTATGCTTTTCTTCGTTCCTCAGTATTCGGTTGGTAGTTATCGATACATTCTACGGTCAAACCGTGGAATTCGAACAATGGTGCTTTCCAAGTGCTGTCACGTTTGGCTAAGTAGTCATTTACTGTTACCAAATGCACGCCATTTCCTGTTAAAGCATTTAGATAAAGTGGTAAAGTTGCGACCAAAGTTTTTCCTTCCCCTGTTTGCATCTCTGCAATTTTTCCGCTGTGAAGTACCATACCGCCAATCAACTGAACGTCGTAGTGAATCATATCCCAAGTGATTTCTTTTCCGGCGGCATTCCATGAATTGGCCCAAACAGCAGTATCGCCAACGATATTGATATACGATTTTGTCGCAGACAATTCGCGATCTTTTGGTGTGGCAGTAACGGTTAATTGGGTATTTTCCTTAAATCTTTTGGCTGTTTCTTTTACGACTGCAAAAGCTTCTGGAAGTATTTCGTTAAGTACTTTTTCAGATATTTCGTAGGCTTCTTTCTCTAAAGCATCGATGGCAGCGTAGATGTCTTCTCTTTTATCGATATCTGCGACTGCATCAGCCTCTTGCTGTAAGGTGGCAATTTTGCTGTCTTTTTCAGCACGCGCTTGTTTGATTTTTTCTTTAAATTCAGCCGTTTTTGTCCGCAATTCATCATGAGACAAATTCGTCAAAGACGCTTCTATGGATTTTATTTTGGTGATGGTTCCTTGTAAAGCACCTACGTCTTTTTTGGATTTATCTCCTACAAATATTTTTAATATATCGTTAATGAAACTCATAATTGGGTGTATAAAAGGGTATTGATAAAGTGCGCAAATTTAAACAAAAAAAAAGCCTCGTGAGAGACTTTTCATGGGTTTTATTATTTTTTTAATACTCATCCTCGTTCCAAAGGTAATCTTCGTCGGTTGGATAATCAGGCCAAATTTCTTCCATCGATTCGTATATCTCGCCTTCGTCCTCTATTGATTGTAGATTTTCTACAACTTCAAGCGGCGCACCAGCTCTAATAGCATAGTCAATTAATTCATCTTTGGTTGCTGGCCAAGGTGCATCACTTAAATACGATGCTAATTCTAATGTCCAATACATCTTCTTTCGATTTTATAGTTTGTGCAAAAATAATTTTTTTACTGAAAAAGTCAAGTAAAAATTGATTTATTTTAAATAAAGTTAAGAACGTCTTTTGCCAGTGTTCGGTGTTCAGTGATGAAGTATTCAGTTTCTGTTGTTTACAAAGACCTATTTTTCAAGGATATTATTGACCACTTACAACTGATTTCTGTCAACTATTTTCTGGGGATCCATTTTACTTCATCCGCTTTCAGGTCGAAGGACAACTTCCGTGCCAGCACAAAAAGGTAGTCAGAAAGTCGGTTGAGGTACTTAATGGCGATGGGTGCAATCGGCTCAATATGATCTAGATGCACTGCTAATCGCTCGGCTCGTCGGCAAACACAGCGCGCGATATGACAATATGACACCGTTGTGTGTCCACCTGGCAAAACGAAATGCGTCATCTGTGGCAAACTATCTTCCATGGCATCAATTTCGTTTTCTAACAATTCGATATCGGTTTCGACAATTCCGAGATTTTGCAAACGAAGTTCACCATTTTTCATCACTTCCTTTTCAGGAGGTGTGGCCAAAATAGCGCCGACGGTAAACAAACGATCTTGGATTTCAATCAAAATGTCTTTGTAGTGCGAGTTCATTTCTTGATCACGAATCAGTCCGATATACGAATTCAATTCGTCGACAGTTCCGTAACTTTCAATTCTGATGTGGTCTTTTGGAACTCGAGTTCCTCCGAATAATGCGGTTGTTCCGGTATCGCCGGTTTTTGTATATACTTTCATCTCATTGGATTTTATTTGTTATAGGTATTCGATGCAGTCGCTTCGCTCGTGCCATATAGCGAAGTTTCTAAGTTTCTGAGGTGCTAAGATACTGAGGTTTTTGGTTCTTCAATTAATTTTAAAATAGAATTGACGAATCGCTGTATTGAACCTTCGCTATAATTGAAATACAAATCCGGCTCGATGCATTCCACTTCCATCAATTGGAGGTTGTTGTTGATGATGATTCCGTCAACGCGCGCGTACAAAAGTTGGTGTGGAAATGTATTGACAATGTTTTGCGCTTGATGGATGACTTCGGGACTTGGACTGACAGCGTTATATATTCCACCAAATTGCACTTGAATTCGAAAGTCTCCAGCTGCTGGTTTTTTGTTGATGGCATGGGAGAATTTTTTGTTAAAAAAAATCAAAGAGGTTTCGCCCTCGGTTTCAATTTCAGGTTTGAATTCCTGAAGCAGTAACTCTTTTTCAGACGCAATGGTTTGGTATTTTTGGTTGATTTCTTCAAAGTTAGCTACTTCAAAAACTTCAGTGAGATACGAGCCAGCGGAAAAGGCAGGTTTAATCACAGCTTTTTTCCAATGAGATGGAATGATTCCGGCAAGATTTAGCGCTTTCGTTCTTTCAATAAAAACAGTGGGAATAATAGTGAATTTTTGGTTTTGTAAGTCCCGCAAATAGAATTTGTGTTTATTTTGCTCGATGATATCTATTGAATTCAACGTTTTGATTCTGAGTTTTTTAATTGTCGATAACCACAAATTAAATTGAGATTCTTTTTCGTAATAATCCCAAGTGTTTCTAAAAATGAGATAATCGAAATCGGTCCAAATGACGTCTGGATCATCCCAAATCACTGCTTCAGCAACGATATTGTGTTTCGCCAATTCCGGAATCAATAATTGATCGGCTGGCGTTAGGTCGGGTAGGCGTTGGCATGTCAGTAAACCGATTTTCATTGTTAAAGTTATTAATGGCTCGCGAAGACGCGGAGTCGCAAAGTCAAAAGAGAAAATTGTTGTTGGTTTCCACTCCTTTGGAGGGGTGCCTGAAAGGCGGGGTGGCTTAGCCCTGATGGTAGCGGCATCCTTTTTTGCTAAGAAAAAGCCCCTCGACTGCGCTCGGGGTGACAAGCAAAAAAGATATAGCGTACAGCAGGAAATAGCTCCTAAAAAAATTACTTCGACGTATCGCTTTCGACCATGCCGTCTCGCAATCGAATGACACGATGGGCGTAAGCAGCGATTTCTTCTTCGTGGGTTACTAAAATTACCGTATTTCCGTTTTTGTGAATATCGCCAAACAATTTCATGATTTCTTCGGAAGTCTTACTGTCTAAGTTTCCTGTTGGTTCGTCTGCTAAAATAATCGAGGGTTTGTTGACCATTGCTCGGGCAATCGCAACCCGTTGGCGCTGTCCACCCGATAATTGATTCGGTTGATGATCCATTCGGTCGGCGAGATTGACCTGAGCCAACACTTCAGTCGCACGAATTTTACGCTCTGATTTTGAGTAACCTGCGTAGACCATCGGAAGTGCTACATTATCTAAAGCCGATGTTCTTGGCAAGAGATTAAATGTTTGAAAAACAAAACCAATTTCTTTGTTGCGGATTTCAGCCAGTTCATCGTCGTGCATTTTGCTCACGTCCTTTTCGTTGAGAATATAAGTGCCAGACGTGGGCGTATCGAGGCATCCGAGTATGTTCATCAAGGTTGATTTTCCAGAGCCGGAGGGCCCCATAAGCGCCACATATTCTCCTTTATTGATTTCTAGATTGATGCCTTTGAGTACATAGACAATCTCGTTTCCGAGCTGGAAATCGCGTTTGATATTGGTAATTTTGATTAATGGATTGGCCATGTGGAATTTGGAATTACGAATTGAGAATTACGAATTGAGAATTATGAATTATGAATTATGAATTACGAATTATGAATTACGAATTATGAATTATGAATTACGAATTATGAATTTAAAAGTACACAATTGATTTTAAACTCAGTCATTAGTGAAGCAGTTATTCTTATTGTTACACTTTTTTAGACTCGAATCGTAAAATGCTCTTTTTTTTGTTCACTTCGAAAGAAAACCAATCCCCATTGAAAGGTGTCGATGGTGACTTTTACTTTCGGGTGTTTTTTGATGGTTTCCCAAGCTTCGGTCATGGCAGCGGACCAATGGATGTCGTCGAAAATCCAAACCGTTTCGTTAGTGATGGTTGGTAATAGAAGTTCGAAATATTGTATCGTGGCTTCTTTGGAGTGGTTGCCGTCGAAGTAAATGAGTTGATGGTTGTTGGTTGATGGTTGATGGTTTTTAAGGTAGGTCGAGAATTCTGTTACTTGCAGCTGAATGTTTTGTAGCTGGAATTTTTGAAAATTTTCTTTTGCGATGCATGCGGTTTCTGGGCAACCTTCAAGTGTGGTTATTTTCGCTTTTGGATGCCCCAATGATAAAGCTGAGGTGGCTAAACCTAAGGATGTTCCGATTTCCAAGATGGAATCGGGTTGGAAATAACGGGCAATTCGGAAAAGTAATTCCTCTCTTTTCGGAGAAATTCCCGCAGTTTGTGCGATTTTTGAAATCTGACGGCGATTCGATTTAAAAACTCTAGAACCTGCGCCAAAATCGCTGACTTCAATGCTGCTTTTGTTTTGCAATAATTCGTTTCTGAACTTTTTAAGTGTTGTATATTCTGGTTTCGAAGTCTTATCGTAAAAACATTTCGTCACCAAATCGAAAACAAATGGCGAATGCACTCCATGTTGATTTTTGGAATCCCAAAGGAATTTTATATACGATTTTATAGCAAAAAAGAGTGTCATGATTTTTGAAAAGTGATGACAAATCTAAACAATCTGCGATTGAAATTCTGCTAAACCGAAAGAGAATCCATAAATATAGTCTAATTTTGCGCTCCTTAAAGTGATCAAATACAATCTATGAGAACCAAATCATTAAAGAAAAACAAGATCAATGTTATCACCCTTGGCTGTTCTAAGAATGTGTATGATAGTGAAGTATTGATGGGCCAATTGCGCGCCAACGGAAAAGACGTCGTGCATGAGCAAGAAGGCAATATCGTGGTCATCAATACCTGTGGATTTATTGACAATGCCAAAGCGGAATCTGTCAATATGATTTTGGAATATGCCGACAAGAAAGAACGCGGCATCGTAGATAAAGTTTTTGTGACGGGCTGTTTGTCGGAGCGCTATCGTCCGGATTTGGAGAAAGAAATCCCCAACGTCGATCAGTATTTTGGAACGACCGAATTGCCGCAATTGTTGAAAGCACTCGGCGCTGATTATAAACATGAATTACTAGGAGAACGTTTAACGACGACTCCAAAAAACTACGCCTATTTGAAAATTGCAGAAGGCTGTGACAGACCATGTAGCTTTTGTGCTATTCCATTAATGCGTGGCAAACACGTTTCGCAACCCATCGAAAAATTGGTCAAAGAAGCGGAAGGATTGGCGCGTGATGGCGTAAAAGAATTGATTCTAATCGCGCAAGATTTGACCTATTACGGTTTAGATATTTATAAAAAAAGAAACTTAGCCGAATTGCTCGAAGCTTTAGTCAAAGTAGAAGGCATCATATGGATTCGTTTGCATTACGCGTTCCCAACAGGTTTCCCGATGGATGTGTTAGATATTATGAAACGAGAACCGAAGATTTGTAATTATATTGATATTCCACTGCAACATATTTCCGATTCGATTCTAAAATCGATGCGACGTGGAACGACTAAAGAAAAAACGACAAAATTGCTTCAAGATTTCCGCGCTGCGGTTCCTGGAATGGCAATCCGAACCACTTTGATTGTGGGTTATCCTGGCGAAACGAAAGAAGATTTCGAAATTCTAAAGGAGTTTGTACAAGAAATGAAATTCGACCGAATGGGTTGTTTTGCCTATTCGCATGAAGAAAATACCCATGCATATTTGTTAGAAGATGACGTTCCTGAAGAAGTGAAAAAAGCACGTGCCGAAGAAATCATGGAACTGCAATCGCAGATTTCATGGGACTTAAATCAAGAAAAAGTCGGTCAAGTTTTCAAATGTATTATCGACAGAAAAGAAGGCGCACACTTTGTGGGAAGAACCGAATTTGATAGTCCAGATGTGGATAATGAGGTGTTAATTGACGCTTCTAAACATTATATGAAAACAGGTGATTTTGCGATGATTAAAATAACAGAAGCAACCGAATTCGATTTATACGGTGAACCAGCTTAAAGGTGACTAATTAATCTATTATCTTTTTATAACCTTTGTAATTTTCTTATATGCCCTTATATGCCTTAAATGGTTAATTTTTTTTCGAACCATATAAGGAATATAAGAGCATTTAAGACTTTAGCCCCGAACTTTATTTTGAAATAGATATGAATATCCGTTTCTAACTATCCCTCAATCTTTGCCGAAAGTTCAAACCAACGTTCCTCTTTCTCCTCGATTTTTTTGATGATGACTTCTAGTTCTTTGGCTTTGCTTGCAATGGCATCGTCTGCTACTTTTCCGTCTGAAAACGACTGCTCGATTTGCTTTTTCTCGTATTCCAAATCTTTGATTTCACGTTCAATTTTTTGAAATTCCTTTTGCTCGTTAAAGCTCAATCCTGACGTATTGTTTTGCTGTTTCCAATCTTTCTTTTCAGATTTATTTTCTTCTTTTTGAGCCACATCAGCGCTGTCTTCGTACGCTCTAAAATCGGAATAATTGCCAGGAAAATCTTCAATTACACCATCGCCGCGAAATACAAATAAATGATCGACAATCTTGTCCATAAAATAACGGTCGTGAGAAACCACCAACAAGCAACCTGGATAATCCAGCAAGAAACTTTCCAATACGTTTAACGTCACGATGTCCAAGTCATTCGTAGGTTCATCTAGAATCAAGAAGTTCGGATTCTGAATCAAAACTGTACACAAATACAACCGTTTCAATTCGCCACCACTCAATTTTTCTACATAATCATGTTGCTTTTTGCGGTCGAATAAAAAGCGCTCCAACAACTGCCCCGCGGAAATGATTTTTCCTTTCGCAAGTGGAATAAATTCACCGTATTCTTTAATGATATCAATGACTTTCTGTCCCGGTTTCGGATTGATGCCACTTTGCGTATAATAACCAATTTTAATCGTGTCGCCTTTGATAACTTTGCCACTATCTAACGGAATCGTTCCAGTAATCAAATTCAAAAACGTCGACTTACCCGTTCCGTTTTTTCCAATAATACCAATGCGTTCTGCGCGTTGAAAATCAAAATTAAATCCATCCAAAATCACACGGTCTTTGAATTTTTTCGACACTTTATGCATCTCAATAATCTTGCTGCCCATGCGCTCCATATTGATTTCAAGCTCTACGACATTTTCTTTCCGTCGACTTTCCGCTTTCTGCTTGATCACATAAAAATCATCTTGCCGCGACTTCGATTTGGTCGTTCGCGCTTTCGGTTGACGGCGCATCCAAGCCAATTCTTTGACGAATAAGTTCTGCGCTTTATCAATACTCGAATTTTCTGAGGCAATGCGCTCTTCTTTT
>CALPOS020000024.1 GCA_943325255.2 Sphingobacterium thalpophilum | reverse complement strand
TAGTACGGCATCACATATTTTCCTGTAGAAACAACAGAAACTCTCAACCGTCCTGACACCATTCCCTTGAAGGCCGAAGTACGAAAGTTGATCGTATTTACTTCATCAATAATGCGCTGCGCCGCCAACGCAATTTCACGACCAAATTCAGTCACATATAATTTTCGCCCAACAATTTCAGTCAATGGAATATCAAACTGATTTTGAAAATTGCGCAACTGAATGGATACCGCAGGCTGGGTCAAGTGCAATTCTTCCGCTGCTTTCGTGATGCTTTTAGTTTGTGTAATTTTTAGAAAAACCAGTAATTGATGTAATGTGTAATTCATAAACTATTTTTATATATATAATTACAAATATAAATAAAAATATATGATATAAACACTGCAACTTTGTCCAATAAAATTTTAAATATTACATCATGACAAGAATTACTGTTGCAAAAGGAGACGGAATTGGTCCAGAAATCATGGACGCGACTTTGGAAATTATTAAAGCTGCGGGTGCAAAAATAGAAATCGATGAAATTGAAGTAGGTGAAAAAGTATACCTATCGGGAAATACTTCTGGAATCGCTAACGAATCATGGGATATCATCCGAAGAAACAAAATTTTCTTGAAAGCACCGATAACAACTCCGCAAGGTGGCGGATATAAAAGTCTAAATGTAACGACAAGAAAATTTTTGGGATTGTACTCAAATGTGCGACCATGCATGAGCTTACATCCGTTTGTTGAAACCAAACACCCAAACATGGATATTGTAATTGTTAGAGAGAATGAGGAAGATCTATATGCTGGAATCGAGCACCAACAAACAGATGAAGTTGTACAATGTCTAAAAATAATCAGTCGCCCAGGTTGTGAAAAAATCGTGAGATACGCTTTTGAATATGCCAAAGTATATGGCAGAAAAAAGGTGACTTGCTTTACAAAGGACAATATTATGAAGCAATCGGATGGATTGTTCCACCAAGTTTTTGACGAGATTGCAGCAGAATATCCAGAAATTGAAAACGAACACTGGATCATTGATATCGGTGCTGCAAAAATGTCGGATACTCCAGAAGTTTTCGATGTAATTGTAACCTTAAATTTATACGGAGACGTACTTTCTGATATCGCTGCTCAGATTGCAGGTTCAGTAGGATTGGCAGGTTCTGCTAATATCGGCGAAGAGTGCGCCATGTTTGAAGCTATCCACGGTTCTGCACCACGACGCGCAGGTCAAAACTTAGCGAATCCATCTGGACTATTAGAAGGTGCAGTGATGATGCTAAATCATATTGGTCAAACCGAAGTAGCGGAAAAAGTACAAAATGCATGGTTAAAGACTATTGAAGATGGGATTCATACCTACGACATATTCAAAGAAGGCATCAGTAAGCAAAAAGTGGGAACGAAAGAATTTGCTCAAGCGGTTATCACTAATTTGGGTCAAAAACCAAACATGCTAAAAGAAGTTTCTTACGCTAAAGAAGCAGCGCTAAATCTACCGAAGTATGTAAAAAAACCGGCTGCTAAAAAAGATTTGGTTGGTGTCGATGTATTTGTGCATTGGAATGGTACGAGTCCGAATGAATTGGCTGATCAAGTGCAAAAATTGAATAATGCATCGGCAAAACTTTCTATGATTACCAATCGTGGTATCAAAGTGTGGCCTGATGGATTTAGCGAAACATTTTGTACTGATCATTGGAGATGTAGATTCAAACCAGCCAATGGAAACACGCTTACAAAAGGCGATATTATTCAACTTCTTTCGAGTGCGGTTGAGAATGGCATCGATTCAATTAAGACTGAAAATCTCTACGAATTTGATGGAAAACCTGGTTTTTCATTAGGTCAAGGACAATAATAACGATATGGAAATACATCTCATAGACGGACAATTTAGCGCTACCGATGCGATTGCAATCCTTACTCAATTGACGGAAGTAAAGATTAAATATCACGAAAACAAAATAAAGAGTAGCGACAACGAGGAAGATATCAAGATGCGTGAGCGAAAAATAAAAAAGCTCCAAAAAGAATTGGCAGATTCACGAGAGCACATTCAAAAGCAAACCAGTAATATCACAATTAATAGCACTATAAATCTTTAATATTATGGAAAATAAAGAATTAAATTTCAAACTCATAGACGGCGAGTTTTCAGCTGAAGAAGCGCAAAAAATCCTCATGTCATTAATCAATAATAAAATTGATTTTCATAGTCTATTTGCTTTTAGTAACCACATTCGTTTTAACGGTGATGTTAACGGCTCGAAGAAAAGAATCGAGGAGTTGACTGCGACAAGAGAAGAAATTGCTGAAATAACCAAGAAAGCAAACTTGGAAGGATACCATTTTGCTATAAAAAGCACAATCTCGCTCGAATTAGTAAAAGATGCAGTACTAAGTGAATAAATATAACAACTCACTTTACCCGAATAACGGTGGACATATTTCAAAATAGAAAGCTCGTTATTGCAACAAAACATCAGAAGGAACAGGTCATTAAGCCTATTCTCGAAAACGCTTTAAGTGTTGATTGCTTTGTTCCTTCCAATTTCGACACGGATCAGTGGGGTACTTTTTCGGGTGAAATAAAAAGGAATGAAGATGTACTAAATACCCTTCGCAAAAAATGTCTCCATGCTATGAAAGAGAATAATTGCGATTTAGCGATTGCCAGCGAAGGGTCATTTGGTGCACATCCTAGCATTTTTTTTGCCCACGCCGACGATGAAGTGGTCATGCTGATGGATTCGAAGAATATTTTAGAAATCGTCGCTCGTGAAGTTAGTACTGAGACCAACTTTAACGGAAGTTATATTGATAATACTAAAGACCTATTCGCTTTTGCTACCAAAGCAAATTTCCCAACTCATGGACTAATTTTAAAATCATCGGAATGCAACTTTGAAAAAGCAATAAAAGGTATACAAAATGAGAATATACTATTGGAAGGATTTCATAGTTTGTTTCGCGAATATGGAAAAGTTTATGTCGAGACTGACATGCGGGCACTATACAATCCGACAAGAATGAAAATCATTGAAAAAGCGACCTTCAAATTGGCTAAAACTGCTTTATCTCAATGCCCAAATTGCAGCACTCCAGGTTTTACAGTCACCGAAGCAATAGAAGGTTTGCCTTGTGAATGGTGTAACGCACCTACCCGCTCTACTTTAAGCTTTCGTTCAACCTGCAAAAAGTGTAACTTTGCCTTGGAAGAAAAATACCCACATCAAAAAACAACCGAAGATCCGATGTATTGCGATTTTTGCAATCCCTAAATTATGACATTAATTTCAAAAGACATATCGAAAGCTGTCGACATCCTAAACCAAGAAGAATTGGTTGCGATTCCGACAGAAACAGTCTACGGATTGGCTGGAAACATATACAGTGAGAAAGCCATTAAGGCTATTTTCGAAATGAAAAAGCGACCCTTTTTTAACCCATTGATTGTACATATTCATTCCATAGACCAGTTGGAAGATTTGGTGCTGGAAATTCCAGAAAAAGCGCGTACGCTAGCAAACAAATTTTGGCCGGGATCACTTACAATGGTAATGAAAAAGAAGGCCATTGTTCCAGATTTGATTACTGCTGGCAAGGACACTGTGGCGTTACGAATACCTGATCATCCTGCTGCATTAGAACTTCTAAAATCGCTACACTTTCCACTAGCAGCGCCAAGTGCCAACCCGTTTGGATCGATTAGCCCAACGAATGCCTTTCACGTCGCTGACTATTTTCAAAATATTTTGCCCATGGTTTTAGAGGGCGGAGATTGTAGAAACGGCATCGAGTCGACCATAATCGGATTTGAAAATGAGGAACCGGTGCTTTACCGTTTAGGTTCTATTTCACTTGAGTCGATAGAAAAGGTAATTGGAAAAATACAAGTCAAAAATAAAGCTGAAGTAGCGCCCAATGCACCGGGCATGCTATCTCGTCACTATGCTCCGTCGACAACGACCTACCTGGAAAATGACATACAAAAATTTATCGAACAATTTCCAAATCAAAGAATTGGGTTACTTACTTTCAAAAATAAAATCGAAAACGCTTCAGTAGTGCGCCAAGAAGTCTTATCGGAAAGAGGCGATTTAAAAGAAGCTATGTCTAATTTATACGCTGCTTTGCATCGACTAGACAAAATGAACTTAGACATGATCGTGGCAGAAAAATTTCCTGACTTTGAACTTGGTAAGTCTATTAATGATCGCCTAGAACGCGCTACAAAAAAATAATAAATGAATCTAGAGTTATTACTTGACAATTTAACCAATCCAGCTTTACTGTTTTTTTTATTGGGAATCATTGCAACGCGATTGAAAAGTGATTTAGAAATCCCGCCCAATTCTTCTAAGTTTATTTCTTTGTACTTGTTATTTTCAATTGGTTTTAAAGGCGGACAAGAATTAGCGCACAGTAACTTCAACTTAGAAATTATTTGGTCGGTATTGTTCGGTGTGTTAATCGCATTTGTAATTCCTATTTACTGTTTTTTTATTTTAAAGCGAAAATTTAGTATTGAAAATTCAGGAGCGATTGCCGCTGCTTATGGCTCTGTAAGCGCTGTAACTTTTGTAACCGCAGTCGCTTTCCTAGAAATTCAAAAATATAGTTTCAGCGGTCATATGGTTGCCATCATGGCTTTGATGGAAGCGCCCGCCATTATTGTTGGTGTGATTCTTATGCGATTGTTTCATAAAAAAGAAAGTGCCGCAGCAACAACAAAGCTCAGTGCTGTAATCAGACATTCCTTTACCAATGGAAGCGTTCTGCTGATCTTAGGTAGTCTAATCATTGGTTACCTTGCGAGCGATCAACAAGCGATGGGTATCAAACCATTTACCACGGATATTTTCAAAGGTTTCCTTGCCATTTTCCTTTTAGATATGGGAATTGTAAGCGGTAAAAAATTAGATATATTCTTTAGAAGTGGTTGGTTTCCGGTCATTTTCGCAGTGGTGATTCCATTAATGAATGGATGCATCGTCGCTTTTTTGAGTCAAATAGTAACGCATGAAATAGGCAACCGATTTATTTTTGCAATACTGGCTGCCAGCGCATCTTACATTGCAGTTCCAGCAGCCATGAAAATTGTAGCTCCTAGAGCCAATCCAGGATTATTTTTACCAATGGCTTTAGCAGTCACCTTTCCATTCAATATTACCTTTGGAATGCCACTTTACTTATCGATTATTCAATGCTGCTAAAAGTCAAGTTTCGAACTAGACTGAAAATTTAAGACGATACACTTCATCTAATTCGTTGTTTGAACTCATATTAACGCCCAAGTCGGTAACATAACCTGAATTCAAACCGTAGGTCCAACCGTGAAGTGTTAGATCTTGTCCATTTCTCCATGCGCCTTGAACGATAGAAGTTTTTGCCAAATCAAACACTTGTTCTTGTGCATTGATTTCAACGAATTTATTGAAACGTTCATCTTCGTCTTCAAAAGAATTCAAATAATCTTCATGCAGTCGATATACGTCTTTGATGTGTCTGATCCAGTTATCAATCAGTCCGATCGACTGATTTCCCATCGCAGCTTTCACCCCTCCACAACCGTAATGTCCGCAGACAATCACGTGCTTCACTTTTAAAACATTGACAGCATAATCCAAAACACTCAACATATTCATATCGCTATGGATGACCATATTCGCAATATTTCTGTGAACAAAAACTTCTCCTGGTTTTGCACCAATAATTTCATTAGCAGGAACACGGCTGTCGGAACATCCAATCCATAACAGCGGCGGTTGCTGACCCTTAGCTAAGTCTTTGAAGTATTCCTTATCTATTGCCAATTGGGTTTCAACCCATGCTTTATTATTATCTAATATCTTTTTGTAAAAATCTGCGCTCATATTTCTCGTTTTATTTATTCAAAAAAAGTTTCTTTATTTTCGATGACTTCCATCTTACGTTTCATCACATTGTACTTTTGTTCGATGGTTACCGTGTTTTTATAGCCGTCGCTATTTACTAAATTGTATTCCGATTTAAAGCCCACTAATTTAACTTTAATATTGAGTTCTTTAGATTTTATTGTATGGAATTCTTTAATTAAATCTAGTACATCATGCGCGATGTATACCGTTTCACTAGCATTGATAACCACTTTTGAGTTCTGCGGTAACTCATTTAAAGTCGATTTTAAAGCGGCTTTATTGAGAAAAGAAACCTCTTGAGCCAATTCGATGTGTATGATATCTCCTTCATGGTATTCTTCCTTTCTAAACCGGTAAGCTCTTTTCATATTGCCTTGTAAAACAAAAATAGCGCTAATGACCATCCCAAGAGCAACACCTTTTAATAAGTCTAAGAAGACCACCGCAAAAAAAGTGGCAATAAACGGTACAAATTGATACTTCCCTTTTTTCCAAAAGTGCACCACTATTTTGGGATTGGCTAATTTGTAGCCTACCAAAAGAAGCACCGCCGCAAGAGTAGCCAGGGGAATCTTATTTAATAAAACGGGTATCGATAAGACACTAATCAACAATAACACGCCATGTAAAATTGCTGCCATTTTTGATTTTGCTCCCGCAGCGCTATTGGCCGAAGTTCTAACTACTACAGAAGTCATAGGCAATCCACCAAGTAATGAACTTAAAATATTTCCAATTCCTTGTGCTTTCAATTCAACATTTGTATCGGTGTATCTTCTCTGAACATCCATTCTATCCGCCGCTTCAATGCACAACAAAGTTTCAATAGATGCTACAATGGCAATCGTTACACCAACAATCCAAACTTTAGCATTGGCAAGTGCAGCAAAATTTGGAGTTATGATGATATTTTTAAAATCGTCAAGGGATTGAGGAATTGGAAGACTTACCAAATGACTTTCTAAAATTTGTAATGAACTTCCAGAAGTTATAAAAAATTCGTTAAGTAAAATACTGACGATAACTGCAATCAATGCGGGCGGGATTATTTTTATTTTCTTAAAAACGTCGAATTTAGTCCAGGCAATTAATATCGTCAATGAAACCAGAGTGACTGCTAAAGAACCCATTTGAACATGATTAATTACACTCAATATCTCCGAAAAAGAATTCTGTCCATCAATTTGCATAAAGGCTTCATCTCCCTCAAAATCAGGATCGTAACCAAAAGCATGTGGAATTTGCTTGAGAATAATAATGACTCCAATCCCTGCTAACATTCCCTCAATTACATTGGTGGGAAAATAATTTGAAATACTTCCTGCCTTGATAAATCCTAGAGCCAATTGCAATATACCTGCTATAAAAACCGAGGTTAAAAATATGTCAAAGGCGCCAAGATCAGTAATCGCAGTAAGAACAATTGCTGTTAAACCCGCTGCTGGACCAGTAACACTGAGGTGCGATGTACTGAGATAACCAACGACAATACCTCCAATTACGCCTGAAATAATTCCCGAAAACAAAGGCGCTCCGCTAGCCAATGCAATTCCTAGACACAACGGTAGTGCGACTAAAAAAACCACTAAACCCGCTGCAAAGTCGGATTTAAAAGTTCCAAATAGATTAGTATGTTTTTTCATAATGTGAACTAAGATTAATATTAAAGTAAATCACTGAAGAACGTGATGGAATCAAATAAACTTTAATTAAACTTGTTCGGGCGGCGGAATAAAAATTGAATCGGAAAGAAAAGAGTGTTTGAGTATGTTTCTACAATAAATTTTTTCACTGTAGGTAGTAGTTTCACCAGAAAAGCAAACAAAAGGAAGCGATTTTAAAGTAATTTTAAAAATATCGCTTTCGTCCTCATCTATTTCACCAAAATCGATTGTCAAATCATTAGCGCTGTCTATTATACTCACTATACTTGGAGTTGACAGATAAATAACAAAAAGTACTAAAAGAAATCCTACAGCTAATTTCATATCACAAAAGTAAGAGTTCCGTATTGTTATCAAAATAAAACCTTATTAATTCTTAAACAATTAACAAGTAGAAACAATATGACAAGCCATGACAATATCAAAAGAAAAGTAAATTTATATAGTTTTAGCTTATAGTAATTATATTTGCATCATAAAAAACTATTTGAAATGACCATTACTCAACTTCAATATGTACTAGCAGTTGCAGAGCACAAGAATTTTACCTTGGCCGCTGAAAAATGCTTCGTCACCCAGCCTACCTTGAGTATGCAAATTCAAAAAGTAGAAGAAGAACTCAATATTCAGATTTTTGACAGAAGTAAGAAACCTATTCAGCTTACGGAAATTGGTCAAAAGATTGTCAATCAAGCCAAGAATATTGTCAACGAAGCAGATCGCATGCAAGACATCGTTGAACAGCAAAAAGGATTTATTGGAGGTGAGTTTCGATTGGGAATTATCCCAACCATTATGCCTACGTTACTTCCGATGTTTTTGAATAATTTCATTAAGAAATATCCAAAAGTAAAACTGATAATCGAAGAGTTGAATACCGATGAGATTATTCTAAAACTAAAAAATGGTCATCTCGATGCGGCTATTGCTGCAACGCCACTAATGGAAGAAAAAATAAAAGAAGTTGTTTTATATTTCGAACCGTTCATGGCATACATTCCGCAATCACATAAGTATTATGCTAAAAATGAAATTGAAGTCGGTGATTTAGACGTAGACGAAATTCTACTTTTGCAAGATGGACATTGCTTTCGTGACGGAATTTTGAATTTATGCAAAAATGTTGGTAAATCTGATTTTTCTCATTTTCAATTGGAGAGCGGCAGTTTTGAAACTTTAATCAAATTGGCAGATGAAGGATTAGGAATTACATTATTGCCCTATTTGCATACTTTGGATTTAAAAGAAAGCGACAAGCTAAAATTGAAACACTTTGTTGAACCAAAGCCCGCAAGAGAAGTCAGTTTGATTTTTCCAAAGACAGAATTAAAAATTCAAATTATCGATGCATTGCGGAGCACCATCGCAGGCGTTATCAAAGGTGCCATCGTTTTTCAAAATATCGAGATCATTAGCCCCATACCTAAAAAATAAAAAAGGAACCAAATAGTTCCTTTTTCGATATCAATTCACAATAGTAATATATTGCTGAAGTTCCGGCTTTTCACTGGTGAAATTCTGTAACCATTTCCTTAATTGCTCTAGCTCATATGGCAACAAGTTCTTGATTGCTTTACGCAATTCTTTGCAAAAAAGTACTGGATCGAAGCTCACTCTCTCAAGCACCGATTTAGTGTAGTCGTAGATCATTCTAGGCATAATTGTAAGATTTAGGGGTTATCTTAATAAGAACGTAAGGTAAATGTAAAATTTAATCTAAATTATACCGTTTAAATACATAAAAATCCGATGAAATACATTATTTGTTAAAATAAATAAAGTATAAACTTACAAAAGTAACATATACTAGTGAATGTATCACACAAAAAAAAGAGCCGTTTAAGCTCTTTTAGTTTTATTTGTTGACGTAAATTAGACATTGCCTTAATTCTGGCCTTTCGATTGTATAATTCAAAAGCCATTCTGTAAGTTGTTCTATTTCGTAAGGAAGAAGGACTTTCAGCGCTTTTTCCAATTCCTTACAGAATAGTAATGGATCGAAACTCACTCTTTCGAGTATGTTTTGAGTGTAAGCAAACATGGTTCTTTTCATAAATGGATAAAGGATTTAAAGAACGGGTTGGTTAATTCAGAATCAAATTTACTTAAAAAATGAATCTATCATACTAACGAAATGTTAATTGGGAATATTGCCCGTAGTCAAAAAAGTATTAAGCCTTTCTTGCTCTAAACATTTCTCTTTTGCCTGGCGGGCCTTCGAGTTTTTCAACTGTAAATCCAGCTTCAATCATATTGCGCTTTACAACGCCGCGTGCAGCATAGGTGACTAATATACCATTCGGCCTCAGCGCTGCAAACATGTTTGAAAATACTGCAACACTCCATAATTCGGGTTGAACCCGGTATCCAAAAGCATCAAAATAAATTAAATCAAATACTGACTGATCATCGATGGTTTCGAAGAATTGCTTTCTTTTGGTTAGATTAAAAAAGTCTGACAATTTTTTATTTTCCTCCCAGGCACAAGAATGCAGCATTTGAAAAACTGAAAAATCGTCCATGGCATTCAGTTCTTTTGCATAATTCATTGCCGACACTTCTTCCGCAGACACCGGATAAGCTTCAACACCAAAATAGTTAATTTCCTGTCGACGTTTCTTTGATTCCAAATAAGTGATAAACGCGTTCAAACCAGTCCCAAAACCAATTTCTAGGATGTTGACAGTAGGTTTTTTTTCGAACAAATCCAAACCGTTTTTTATAAAGACATGTTTTGCTTCCTGAATAGCGCCATGCTTAGAATGATAATTTTCATCCCAATCCGGCAAATGAATTGTGGTAGAACCATCAGAAGTAATTTGTATTTCTCTTCTCATCAATTATGGGATGTACAATTTCTTGATCTTTGGAATTGGACCACCACATTTAACTTCATGACATTGCAAACAAGCATCGACACCTTCATTAAAATGCTGCTTAGCATTCTTCGGATCTTGATAGATTAGCTCCTGCGCTTTGATAAACAATTTTGCTTGTTCTTTGAAAAATTCGTCATTCTCCGTTGAATCGGTCATCACTGAACTATGAATTTTCAGAAAGTGATTGGGGAACTTGCCAATGGTATCACCACTTAAAATCCTGGATTTCAATCGTTGATTGTCGACATACATCTGCTCCATCAATGTTGACATTTCAGACATTTCGTACATCTTAAATGATTTTCCTTTTGATTCTTTTGAACAGGATTCGTCCTTCACTTTCGACTCCTTTTTGGCACAACCAATAAAAGTCAAAAACAAATACAATAAGAGTACTTTATTTTTCATTGTTCTTAATTAAGACACCATCAGCTAAGAACGAATAGGTTTTAATTGGCGTCGTAATACTATCGATAGCTGCTTGGGATTTACCAGCATCTTTCGCGTAATGTTTTTGTTCATCAACACTTTCGATGGCGAGAAACGCTTTGCCATTGACAATCACTTCTTCACCTTTCGCATTTAATGGCATAAAGAAGCCATAGTCTTTAAATTTTATAAATGCCTGTTCATTTTTCCCTAAATCAACATTCATCCAACATCCTTTCTTTTGACAAACGTCATTTATCTTTGAGCTAAATTTTAGGTTCATAGTGTCACCTTCTTTCATCGTCTGATATTGATCCAAAAGATTTTCCTTTGAAATTGCATTCTCGGCTGTAATACTGTCACCAAAAGAGGCATATGAAATATCCGAGTTGTCTGTCGTAATTGAATATTTACAACTTGTTAAAATAAGGACAAGCGAAATAAAGAAGCTTCTGAGTATCATATCAAAGTGAATTTATAGTTGCGACAAAAATAGCGACTAATGCCGTTGAAAAGAAAATAACTTAAAGTTTTTTGATACCAATTAACAAAATAGAATCAAATTAGGGGTAATACTTCATTATTGCAAAAAATGAGAAAATAATTCATGACAAATAATTAAAACGATGTAATTTTATTATTTTAGCCAAAAATAAGTGAATAAAAATAGCTAAGCCTTATTTTAATTGATTAACGTTCATTATCAGTAACTTATATTTTTATTACACTTAAAAACTTCTCTATAATGAGTTCAAATATTACTCACGAAATCGATATCGTAACTGTTCCCCACTCAAAAATAGAATCTGTCGACTTTGAAAACCTTTCTTTTGGAAGTGTTTTTACCGATCACATGTTTGTTTGCGATTTTAAAGAAGGGAAATGGCAAAAACCTAGTATTAAACCTTATGAACCGTTTTTGATTGATCCTTCGGCAAAAGTGTTTCATTACGGTCAAGCTATTTTTGAAGGAATGAAAGCTTATAAGGACGAAAACGATGATGTTTGGTTATTTCGCCCCGATCAGAATTTGGACCGATTAAATAAATCTGCGGTTCGTATGGCAATGCCTGAAATTCCAGAAGATATTTTTATGAGCGGTTTGCACCAACTAATAGATTTAGACCGGAATTGGGTAAAAAAGGGATTAGGAAATACTTTATACATTCGTCCTTTTATGATTGCAATTGGAAGTGGTGTTATTGCTGCACCTTCTACACAATATCGATTTATGATTATTCTTTCACCTGCAAAATCGTATTATTCTGGAGAAGTGAAAGTCTTAATTGCGGAACATTACAGTCGTGCTGCCAATGGTGGAATCGGAGCGGCGAAAGCGGCAGGGAATTATTCTGCACAATTTTATCCTACGAAGTTAGCCAACGAAAAAGGTTTTCAACAGATTATTTGGACCGACGATGCCACACATACCAAATTAGAAGAAGCGGGCACGATGAACGTTTTCTTTCGAATAAACGACACACTTTACACGGCCCCAACTAGTGAAAGAATTCTGGATGGCGTGACACGCAAAAGTTTGATTGCAATTGCCAAAAGAGATGGGATCCAGATTGAAGAACGATCAGTCCTTGTTTCTGAAATTATTCAAGGAGCTAAAGATGGTAGTTTAAAAGAGATTTTTGGCGCTGGTACAGCAGCGGTTGTCAATCCAATTGTTGGATTTTCTTATCAAGATGTGTACTACGAATTGCCTAAGATTGAAAACTCAATAGCTCTTGAATTAAAAGAAAAATTGACCAATATTCAATATCGTATTGCGGAAGACACTTTTGATTTGATGGTGAAAGTTTAACCAAAATCTAATAATCTAAAAGGCGTGGTCTAAAAACTTACGCCTTTTTTTTGGTTTAGTTTTTGAAAAAATATCAACTATCTGAGTATTTTTGAAAAATCCGGCTTGAAATAATTTGGTCCTTTCATCACTTTGCCATCTTCGCGATAAATTGGATTCCCGTCTTCACCTAATTTGCTCATATTACTGCGCTGAATTTCGTCGAAAACTTCCTCTATTTTATGTTGCAGTCCGTGTTCGATAATCGTACCACATAAAATATAAAGCATATCGCCAAGAGCGTCCGCAATTTCAATCAAATCATTGTTTTGAACGGCTTCAAGATATTCCTCGTTTTCTTCTTTCATCAAATTGAAACGAAGCATTTTTTTAGTTTCTCCCAAGTCCGCTCTAGGATGTTCACTGTGTCCAATGGCGAAAGCGGTGTGGAATTCTTTAACTGCATGAAGTTGTTTTTGCATAAGAAGCAGGTTTTAATTACTACTGCAAAATATAAACTTTGACCTACAATTGATTACATTTGCTAAAAATTTTATCACAATGTTTTCGACAGGTCAGTGGGTTTTCGCGGCTTTATTTTTAGTTAGCTTTATTTTAGTTATGGTATTTGCCTATCGGAAAGATATCCAAATTCATAAAAAATTCTACAAAGGCAGTTATAAAGTCCTTTTTGCTTTTATTCTATTTATTCTAATTCTTTTTTTGATTAAAGTCTTCTTAAAACGTTAGGAAAAACCCTGTAAAAACCCTTATTTCCTTTACATTTCATTCTTTAGAATTGGTCTTCAATTTTGAATATGATGCCAACTGTTGCAGAAAATGATGTACGGTATTGCTGAAGCTGGAATCCGAAAATAGCAGAAAAATTTCTAAAGAAAATTCGATTCAAAGACACAATTGAATTAGATTTAGAGAGAGGAGACCAATAAAATTAAACGATACAATCTAGACAATTATTTCTTTTGAATGAAAATGCCCACACTAGGCGGGCATCATTTTTATCAATTTATACGCTAATTTTCCAGCGGTAAGAAACTGTAGTTTTTTGAATAAAACAACATTTGCTCTGCAAAACTCTTTGGTTGTTGCACATCAATTGCGATGATGTTTCCTTTATCATCCGTTTTTGGAACCAATACTGGATTTACAAATCCGTTATATGGTGCCGCTGTAAATTGTTTGCAACGCTCCAACACTTCTGCATGCAATTTTTGATCGACTTTTACGCCGTAATTTTCAACTAAGTTCTTGCCCGCATTGTAATCTCCTTCTGATTTGATTCGTTGTACTTCTCGCAAAAGCTGACCAAACAAATCGTGTAATTTTTCATAATCATTGATGTTGAAATAGGTTTTGTCATCACGGGTAATTTTCTCAATTACATTGTCCTTTTGACCTTTTTCAAAAACCCAAGCACTCACCCATTGCCGGTTTCTCATATGTGCTTCCTCAATGTTTGCTCCTAATTCTAATCGCGCCAACTGCATCATCAATCCATTTCGGATATATCCATCATAGGATTCCATCCCCAACTTCTTCCAATCGTCAACCAATCCAATTTCTTGTAATTTTGGGTTATACAAATAATACAATCCAACCAAATCGGCTCTTCCTTCTTCTAAAGTTGACGCATAACTTCTTAAGGTTTCTTTCGGCGTTCCAACTCCTGGATTAATCTGACCTGAAGCGTGACCCACTACTTCATGTAAAGCCGTATGCATTTTATCTCCGAGTTCACCATATTGTTGTGCCAACGCAATCTCCTCAGAATCATTCGCAAATTCTAATAATTTACCTTTTCCTCCAGACTTAGCGTAGGCATCAATGATGTTTCCTAGCGACACTGATTTTGAACCATAGGCAGCACGAATCCAATCGGCATTCGGAAGATTAACACCAATGGGCGTGCTCGGTGAAGAATCACCCGCTTCGCCAGCAACTACAACTGTTTTATACGAAACACCGACAACATTTTTCTTTTTATGTTCTGGCATTAACGGTGAATTGTCTTCAAACCATTGGGCATTTTTAGACACTACTTCCATTTTAGCAGACATATCAAAATCTTTGATTTGTACCACACTTTCATACGAACCTCTATAACCAAGTGGGTCATTGTAAACCTCTACAAAACCACTGATATAATCAATGTTTCCGTCGGTGGCTTGCAACCATGCAATATTATAATCGTCCCAAGTTTTGAGATCACCCGTTTTATAATATTGAATCAAAAGGCCTAATGCATCCGCTTGTTTTTGATTTTCGGCCACGGATTTTGCCTTTTCCAACCAATAAATAATTTTATCGATGGCAGCCCCATACATACCGCCACTTTTCCACACTTTTTCTTCTAACTGTCCTTTTTTGTTTCGGATTAATTTTGAGTTTAATCCAAAAGAATATGGCCGAGAAGCATCTGGACTTTTCATTTTAGCGTAGAATGCCTCTGCCTCTTTCTCGGTAATTCCTTTGTCGAAAAAATTTATCGCCGAACCAGCAATCAAGCCTTTCGATTCATCCAAGTTCACTTTTTTAGCATCTAAGTCATTAAACAAAATTGCCACAATAGTTGGGTCGAGATCTGTTTTGGTTTCTTTCAATAATCCTCTAAAATAATCCTTTGAAAAAACAGGTTTGATTTTATCATTCGAATAGTGATGGTGAATTCCATTCGAAAACCAAACACGTTTAAGATATACTTCGAAGTTTTTCCAGTCGTCAGATTTCTTATCACCTTTATACTGCGTATAAATATTCTCTAAAGCTTTTCTTATTTTTAGATTGTATATATAATGTTGATCCCACATAATATCACGCCCACAAGTTCCGGCTTCGGTAAGGTAATACACCAATTGTTTTTCCTTTAAAGTCAAGTTGTCCCAACTCGAAATTTGATATCGCAAGACATTGATATCAGCAAACTGCTCAACTAGATAGGAAAATGACTCGATTTCGCCTTTTGGTTTTGTCGTTTTCTGCTCTTGAGCGACCGAAATTGCGATAGATCCAACAACGAAAAGAGCAGTGAAAAGTTTAATTAATTTCATTTTAAATAGAATTATAATTATCATTAAATGGGTACCAAAGATACTGATAGTTTCTCAAAACAAGGTGAAAATGCAATACAGATTTCGAATGAATGTTTTTACTTCTTGCAGTAAAGATTGAGATAAAATATCTAACTTTACCACACTAACACCGTCAATCATATGAGAATACTAAAGTATCTTTTCCTCCTTTTGTTATTAGCCCTTTTTGCAACAACGGTTTACATCGCGACACTCAAAGGTGATTTTGAAGTAGAGAGAAGCATAATTATAAAATCGCCAAGAACAACCGTATTTAATTATGTAAATGATTTTCGTAATTGGGAAACTTTTGGTTCTTGGAAGAAAGAGGATCCAAATATGATATTCAACTATCCTAAGAATACTGTCGGTAAAGGCGGTGCCTATTCTTGGTCGGGTAATGATAGCGAAGGTGAAATGAAAACAACCATAGTAGTAACAAACCAATGGATTCGGCAAAAAATGAATTACAATGGCACGGAAGGAATCGTCACTTGGCAATTTAAAGATACTATTGGTGGAACCAAAGTAAGTTGGCGAGTCAAGGGAATCATGAGTTTTGGTTTTAAGGTCACCTCTGTTTTTAGTGGTGGTGCCGCACAAGTTTTTGGATCTACTTATGAAAAAAGCTTGGCCAATCTCGGAAAAACGATTGACTATGAAATGCGTACTTATACAATCAAGGTGAATGGTGCGACCAAAAAATCTGGAACTTTCTACATAAGCCAAACCATAACAAGCAAAATAAGTAATGTATCGAATAATCTTCGTATTCTTATCCCAAGGATGATACACTTTTTTGCAAAGAATAAATTGGTAATGTCGGGTAAACCTTTTGTCATCTATCACTCCTATGATCTTGCTAAC
>CALPOS020000023.1 GCA_943325255.2 Sphingobacterium thalpophilum | reverse complement strand
TAGCATTGCGAACCGTTGGATTGATTAATATTCAATTTGCCATTAAAGACGATATGGTGTATATCATTGAAGCCAATCCTAGAGCCTCACGAACAGTTCCATTTATCGCAAAAGCTTATGGTGAGCCTTATGTCAATTATGCAACAAAAGTCATGTTGGGAGTTAATAAGGTAACCGATTTTACTTTTAATCCACAGCTAAAAGGATATGCGATTAAGCAGCCGGTGTTTTCATTTAGTAAATTCCAAAATGTAAATAAAGCATTGGGACCAGAAATGAAATCGACGGGAGAGAGCATTTTGTTTATTGATGATTTGAAAGACGATCAGTTTTATGAGTTGTATTCTAGAAGGAAAATGTATTTGAGTAAGTAGAGAAGGAAGAGGCGAGAGGGAAGAGGGAAGAGGGAAGAGACGAGAGACAAGATATGAGAGAAAACCGTTAATTTGCGTTTCAGATGATTCGTGAATGCGCGGTTTTACTAATTTAAATGGAACTGTATTAGCCCAGATTGAAGCGTAAAGCTTTTGAGAAAAAAGCACTATTTTTGGAGACAATAAAGAGCGACCCACGGAAGCTACTTTAGTGTCGTGCCAAAAAGGGGCTTTTTTGAAAAACTTGAAGCGGAAAGCTGGAATAGCTACTAACAAGAAAATTGATGAATCTTTTAAAAAAAATTAATACCAAAGCAAAAGCAGATATTAATACTGGTTTTGGCACCAATTCTAGCAATTACGGAGGTCGCTTTATTACCAAGAGCGGTAATGCCAATGTCAAGAAAACAGGTATTGGATTTTTGGATAGCATCAGTTGGTATCATACGATGCTGAATATTCCGCGTTGGAAGTTTATGGTGATTGTCGTTTTATTTTATTTTGTAGTCAATTTTTTCTTTGCCACTTTGTATTATATCAATGGAGTGGAGCATTTGAAGGGCGCTGCTATGACGAGCAGCATGGACAAATTTGGTCAAGCGTTCTTCTTCAGTATTCAAACTTTTACCACCGTTGGGTACGGTCATATCAGTCCAAGTGGTTTTTCTGCCAGTCTCATTGCCGCCATCGAAGCGCTTTTTGGCTTATTGAGTTTTGCTATAGCGACGGGTTTGTTTTATGGAAGATTCAGCAAACCAAAGGCACATATTCTTTTTTCAAAGAATGCCATCATTGCGCCTTATAAAGAGGGAACGGCGTTGATGTTTCGGATGACGCCATACAAGAATACCAATCTTACTGATGCTGAGGCCAAAATTACATTGGGGATGAAAGTCGAGGAGGACGGAAAACCGGTCAACAAGTTCTTTTCACTAGATTTAGAAATGTCGAAAGTTAATTCGTTGACGATGAGTTGGACTTTGGTACATCCGATTACGGAGTCGAGTCCGTTGTATCATTTTACCCAGTCTGATTTTCAAAATTTAGAAGGTGAAATTCTGGTTTTTATGCGCATGTTCGACGATATGTATAGCACGACTGTTGCGAAAAGAACTTCCTATATTTTTTCTGAGATTGTTTTTGGGGCGAAGTTTATGCCGATGTTTTCAAGGAATGAAGACGATAGTAAATCCTTGTTGCACATTGATAAACTGAATGATTTTGAATTGGTGCGTCTGCAATAAAAAAAAGCTTCCTATTTAGAAGCTTTTTGTTTTTATTATTTTACTATAAATTCTGCTTTCACTTTTACTTTGTTAGAGACTTTGCTTTTTACGACCGAAGGAATTACGATTGCATAATCGTCGGCGTTGACGTAAAAGTTGGTAATGATTTCAATTCCAGCATCTGTTTTTCTAATTTTCGCAATTGAAGTTACCTCATTGGTTTTCCCATGCAGTTCTAATTTACCTTTGATTGTAAAATCTTTAGCGGTAGCGGTCAATGCAGTGGTATCAAAATTTTCTATTTTTCCCTTAAAAGTTGATTTTGGATACGAGTCGCTATTGATGTAGTTTTCATTGAAATGTTCTTCCATTAATGCCAATTTAAAACGAAAGCCTTTCATCAATGCCAAACTAGCAATTTCGCCAGTTTTAGGATTTAGGACACAAGTGACGCCTTCATTTTTTCCTTTTACTTCTTCAAACGCCGGAACAGAGGCTTCAAAAGTAATCTTCCCAGTTTTGGTAATCATTTTGTCTTGAGCTGATAGCGTCAAAGAGGCAAAAAGCGTAATGGTTAGAAATATTTTTTTCATGATTCAGTTTATTTTATTCTTGCAGTCCCTGTGCTTTCCATTTGATTATTAGGTCAATAACGGGTTGTGGTAATCTTGGTCCTCCTACAGGCATCAATCCTGACTGTCCTTCACTCCTTGAAATACGGTCAATAATTTTATCATTTTGAACAAATTCTTTGACTCTTTCATAGGTGTTTAGTGGCATGGGAGCACTATTCGTAGTTGGATCACCATGACAACCTAAACAGTTGTTGTCAATAATTGGTTTAACGTTATTTGTATAAGTTACATTTTCTACTAATGGGAAATCTTCTAAGTCTGAAGAGCTTTCGTTTGAGCAACTCGTCAGAATCAATAGCGGCAAAAGGAGAAGTGAATGGTATGATCTCATTTTCATAGTTTTTCTCAAAATTAGATATTTATGCGAATAGTAGAGCAATTTTATTGAATTTAAATTTAGATTTGTAAAGAAAAGCTTTTAATAATGAAAAAGAAAATTCTCATTGCAGGGATACTGATTGTTGGTCTGTTATCCGTAGGTATTTATTTCTATATGTATCAGGAGCATCGCGACATTTCGACAGAGGACGCAAACTTTAGCTTGACGGTCAAAGATCTGCAGGCTGAATTTACTGCCGATGCGGTGGGTGCCAATGCAAAATATTTAGACAAGACGATTGAAGTTTCCGGAATTGTCACGAGCATTGATATGGGTAGTCATTCGGTTGTATTGGATGAAAAGCTTTCAGCAGTATTTAAAGACTCGGTTTTAGGTGGAATTGAGCTCCAAAATTCCATTAAAGTCAAAGGTCGTTTTTTAGGCTATGATGATTTGTTAGAAGAATTAAAGTTGGACGAAGCATCCTTATCTAAATAATTCCATTATCTCGAAAATTAAGAATCAAAAAAACCAAACATAACTATGATGAAGAAGTATTTATTCCTTTTGTTTTTAATCCCTATAATGTCGTCGGCACAAGATGATTTGTTAGCTGGAATGGACAGTGTTCCGAAGAATCAACCAGTAGAATCGGCCTTTAAGGCTTTAAAAATTGTCAACTTAGAATCGACAAAATTGGCGGCAAAAAAAGATTTGTATTTGGTTATTGCACATCGATTTGGTTCTATTAAAGATGGTGCTGAAGGATTTTGGGGTTTGGATAATGCGGTGACTCAAATCAAATTATTATATGGATTGACTGAATGGTTAACACTGAGCGGAGCGAGAAGCGAGCAAGCCTTTGATTTTTCTGTAAAATATAGAATACAGGAGCAAATGAAAGATGGTTTTCCTGTAACGATTGTGGGTTTTAATAGTTTGGGATTCAATAACCTGATGAAAGAGAGTATTTATCCTAAAATGGAATTTTCAGATCGAATGATTTATGTGTCTCAAGTCTTGGTTTCGCGTAAAATGTCGAAGAAATTATCATTGCAGGTGTCTCCAACTTATTTTCATGAGAATTTTGTAGTGAATGATTTGCAAGATAATTCGCAATACGCCATCGGAATGGGTGGGCGCTATAAACTGACAAGTCGATTGTCCCTAAATGTTGATTACGCAACGCATTTAAATAGAACAGCGACTTCTCCTTTTGTTGATCCTTTATCTATAGGAGTTGATTTAGAAACTGGTGGACATGTTTTTCAAATGCATTTATCAAATTCGCAGGGAATTCATGAAGCTGGTTTTCTGGGGAACACAACAGGAAGTTGGGAGAAAGGAGAAATATTCTTCGGATTTAATCTCTTACGTGTCTTTTAAAAAAAAAGCCTGTCGATTATCGACAGGCTTTTTTTTACTCTTTTTTTCCTTATTGTTTCAGAAACTTCTGTGTGAATGAAGTTCCTTTTTCATCTTTTAAAATTAAAAGATAAGGTCCAGATGCTAAAGATTTCACATCTAGTGTTTGGTTTGCTACCTTAGCATTCATCACCAAACGACCACTAATATCATATATGCTTGCCGTTTCGATTAATGTTGAGCTATTGTTATATTTGACATTTAAAACATCGCTTGCAGGATTAGGAAAAACGCGCAAATCGTTCGATTCAAATTGGTTATTCGCCAACAATGTAGAACCTTCCACAACGACCAAGTTCTGATTTGGTGTTGGATCTAGAATGGTGTCTACCGTTCCAGAAGGCCATTTTATTACCACTTTTTCTATTTCACTTGCTGATCCGATTCCGAAGTTTGCTTTCATGCTGCTCATGTGGCTGAACCCTTGCCCACTTCTTATTTCGCGAATTTGTTTGCCCCACGTACCGAACAATTCTACTCTTGCTCCGATTCCGTTTCTGTTGCTGTCAATACCTTCTAAAACAACATTAAACCATTTATTGGCATTACCGCTATTGTAGTGTACATTTGCACCTATTTGAACATCTAGAAATCCATCATTGTTTAAATCTCCTAGTCCACCTTCACTAAATGGTAAATCATAACCAGTGAAAGTCAAATCTCCGTTGTTGATATACAATTCTTTTCCGTTTTGCCAAAAGAAATCTACCCAGCCATCGTTGTTAAAATCGGCAGCTTGAATTTCCCATGAACCTACTTGAGCAGCTATTCCCGTTGAAGCGTAAATATCGGTAAAAGTCCCATCACCATTATTCAGATAGAATTTATTGGTATCTGAAATATTGGAAAGTAAAAAATCCATATCGCCGTCGTTGTCAAAATCTTCTACTGCAGTCGACCATGATTGTGCACCGTCATTTACACCTGCTGAAGGTCCAACATCTGTATAAATTCCAGTTCCGTCATTTTGGTACAAAAGATTAATTCTTCTTGCATCACCAACTGGTGCTCCACCCCGACATTTGGCTTCATACATATCAATGTCACCATCGTTATCGTAGTCAGTCCAAATCGTTGCATAATTTCCTCCTTCGCCACTTGTAGGGAACAATGAATAGTCAAAAACTAGATTTCCATTTCCATCATTTCTGTATGGATGGTTTTGATCAACATCATGACATACCCATAAGTCTAAGTGTCCATCATTATTCATATCAACAAAATTGCTTCTTTGAGAAAAAATGTTTTGGGGATAAGCAATAATTGAATAGTTAGTTCCATCAGCATTTGCTTTCAAAACGGTAACACGACTACCATTTCCGAGAACGATGTCATTATAGCCATTTCTGTCAAAATCTCCAGCAGCAATGCTCCAATCTCCAATACTAACGTTGCTAGATAGCGGAATGGTAATCAGATCAAAACCACCAATTGTTTTCTGTTTGTAAATTTTGATTTGGGTTGATGACACAGTTACAATATCGTCCATATTGTCATTGTTCATATCTGCTACGCAGCAAATATTAGAATTTCCCCCAAAAGGAGCTGAAGTAAAAGTAATTCCTTGGGCATTGGCGACGAAGCAACTGGAAAGGAATAAGAAAGAAAAGTAGTAATTTTTCATAATGGTAATTTAGGTTAATAATATTTTACGGACACGGATTGGGTAATGAATTGATGTATTCTCTCATTAATGCAACACCTTCTTCGTGAATGATTGTTCTTCCTATGATAGGCATCATTTCTGATCCTTCATTGGTATTTATTCTGTACATCAACTCGGAATGGTCCGCATCTCCGGCGTTGATGACGTACGGATTGTCAGGTATATTGAATAGCGGTGGTAAACAAATTCCGAAGGTATACATATCCATGTTGCTGAAGTTAAAACGTTGTGGTACATAATCGCAATGACCACCGACTCTGTGACAATGCGCACAGTTGATATCGATATACGATTTTGCGCGTAACTCTAAAGGTTTGCTCGTGTCACGCCAATCTACCGCTGAATAAATGGAAGCCAGATTTGGTAGTGTATTGTCGATATAGCCAATTCTTTTCCAATGTTCTAATTGGTTTCTTGAAAACTTACCGTAATTGTATGTTGTGTTAAGATTTTGAGGTTTAGGACCAATTGGCGTATTTTTTTCACCAGTATTATTCTCATTTATCTTGTGACAAGTGACACATTCCGTTTGTGAGGGAATTTTATAATCAATACTTCTGGTCGCACCGTTTTCAGTCCAAGTTATCGGCACAAATATTCCATTTCCTTCTGTATCTAAAAAAGCTTCCGTTTGATTTTCATTCCAAACGTAATCATATAATTTCCATTCATCGTTTTTACGAACTAATAATCTTGTTTCAATTATTTTAGTGTTGTTGGCAGGCTGAACGTTATCATAGTAAAAAGTTTTTATGATAACTGTACCCACTGGAAACTCTAGAACATTATCATCTCCGTCATAAGTTGCTGATGTTCCTTGTGGCATCCAAATGAACCTTTTTTTGTGTGCATAATCTGAGAAGAGTGAACTAGCAGGCTCGTAAGGGACCACTTTATATCCTGGCTTTTGGTCTTTTAAAGGGCCGATAAAAAAATGATAATCTGATAATTTAGGTAAAGGAGTTTGTAATAGATCAAAACGTACAGGGCCGCTTACAATATTACTTTGTCTGTTAGCAGGTTCATTTGGATCCATATAATTATCTTCTTCGTTTCTAGAACAAGAAATAATCAATAATGTAAAGGAAACGAGGCATACGACAGCAAAGTAGATTCTATTCATAAATGAATTAATTAGTTTTCAAAAGTAAGAATTAAAATAACATAATTGTTAATTCAACGCACTTAAAAACAAAGAAAACACTTATTTGCTAGATATTTAACAGTTGTTATACTAGCGCGTTGGGTGAAAGTTCTGTTAACGAAAGAAGCATAAAAAACGCGGGTGGAAAATAGAAAAGTAAAGTTCACCGTGGTTTCTTTTTTAGAAAATCAAGATATTTTATTTGGCGTTTCGCTTAAAGAATTGATATTAAATAAAAGAGCACCAAAATGAAAAGTTTTTCAAATTGATGCTCTTAATTAGAATTGTTCTTTTAGGTGTTTTTCTATTCCTTAATAAATTTTTGGGTAAAGCCTTTTCCTTGTTCGTTTGTCAATAATAAAAGGTAGGTTCCAGTTTTTAAGGTTCCGATATTAATTTGTGATGAGGTTAATTTTGTTTCTAAAATCATTCTTCCACTAAGATCGAATATTTGCGCATCTATAAGTTTCTCCGTTGAATTGGCATCCATGCTTATAGAAATCACCTGTTTCGCTGGGTTAGGATAGATTGTAAATACAGAGTTCGTATTGCCATTTACTGCTAAAGTAGATCCTTCAGTTACTCGAAGTGCGGCATTAATTTCGGGATTTGCGATCGTGTCTACAATTCCTGAAGGCCATTTGATTATTAGTTGTGTTATGGCTGTAGATTGACCAAGGCCGAAATGCGCATTTAAAGAACTCATGTATCTAAATCCTTCACCGCTTCGGATATCTCTAATTTGAATTCCAAAATCACCGTAAATCTCAATTCTTGCGCCGATACCATTGGTATTACTTTGGGTTCCTTGCAATTGTACTTTGAACCAATTGTTTCCGTTTGGAATAGCAAATCTAATATTTGTTCCGTTTTGTATGTCAAGAAAACCATCGTTATTTAAGTCTCCAATAGCACCTATGCTTATTGCTGAGGACACACCAGGTATTGCAGGATATTCGGTTGGTGCAAATGTATTATTTCCTTGGTTGAACATAATTTTACCACCGCCTCCTAGAACATCTACACGTCCGTCATTATCGAAATCATAAGCTACATTATCAATATTTGTCGATAGATTTGTATCCCATCCTGAACCAGCCGTAATGTTTGTAAATGCTTCTTCAACTGAATTACTGGTGTCTAAATTATTTCTAAAGAATTTATGCGCGCTTCCGCTTGAAGTGATGATGATATCCATATCGCCATCATTATCAAAATCTGCAATACCTGAAGACCAAGTTTGAATTGGTGTAACGTTGATTTGTGCAAGCGCCGAGATATTGGTATAAACTCCATCGCCGTCGTTTCTATGCAATTCGCACGGTGGTCCAGAGCATTTAGAGATAAACACATCGGTATCTCCATCATTGTCAAAGTCTGTAAATAATGTGGAATAGTTACCGCCATTATCGCCTAAATTCATTGCGCCTGGAGTAACAGCAACTTGGTAATGCGTTAAATTTCCATTTCCATCATTCAAATAATAAACGTTTGGTGCGATATCATGGCACGAGAAAACATCTAAATTTCCATCTTGGTTCAAATCTGCAAAATTAGTTCTTTGACAGAAGATATATTCACCTGGAGTATAAGCGGTATATCCTGTACCTTCTTCTTGAGCTGTCCAGATTGAAAGTCCACTTCCTGCGCCCAAAACCAAATCATTAAACCCATCTCTATTATAATCTCCAGCTGCCATACTCCATGAGGGCATAAAACTGGTGCCAGAGATTGTAAAGTCAGAAACTGTAAATCCACCTCCAGGTTGCTGATAATGAATTTTTAAGTTATTGGCACTTACGCCCACCATGTCGTCGATGTTGTCATTGTTCATATCTACAACACAAATATTGTAATTACTAGCAATAGTCGGAACATTCTGAATAGTATATTCAATAGGAACAACTATCGGAGTTTCCGTAATTTCAAAATCAAAGCCTGCATCACTATATTGATTACTCCATGCTATAAAATAGGTTTGACCGGCAGAAACGGCAAATGTTCTTTTCGAAAGTAATGATGTGTTGTCCGAGTCGCATGTAATGATTCCAGAATCGTCATCACTAACAAAACAAGTCAATGCAGTACATGCACCAGTATATACATTAAAGGTAGTATTCATGCAGGTATTTTGAACCAAGTCGGACGATATGGTCACGTTGGCGCTAATGGTTGGTGTATATACATACCATTTAGCCATGGTTCCGCTTGAGCACGGTGTATTAATGGTGTCCTCGTCTAGAGAATTTACTGTTGTTACTCCTGCATTCACTGGAGTTGCTGAACTACATGGGTTAGGTACAAATACATTTTCCGTCAATTGAAAGGTAAATCCTACGGATGTCCAACGATTATCGAAAGCAATATAATAGGTCGTATTGGCAATTACGTCAAAAGTAGCGGTTGAAGAAAGTCCACCTCCGCTGTCGTCATCACCTTCATGACAAATCAAAGCATCGCAGCTTCCTTTGTAAACATGAAAACGCGTATCAATCAATGGTGTGTTTTGCACTAAATCTGTGGTAACGGTTACTGAGTGATTTTCCGTCGGAGTATATACATACCATTCTCCACCTGGTGGACGATCGGCAGGAACAGCTCCGTATTGTGTGTCGCATAAAGGTAAAGGAACTTGCGTGCCGTTTATGGTGCCCACCACGTAAAGACCAGGAGTAATTGATATCGCCGTGGCACAAGTGTCCTGTGCTTTGACATAATGTCCTGTGATAAGCAGAATGATTAACAATGTAATTTTTTTCATGATTTTCTTAAATTAAATGAGTTGCAATAAAGTAGTTTTTTTGACTATTCCTTAATAAATTTTTGACTATATCCTTTTCCTTTTTCGTTTTGTAAAAGCAATAAATAAGTTCCGGATTGCAGCGACTCGATGTTAATTCTGTTCGAAGTTAATGGTGTTTCAAATACCAATCTTCCGCTCAAATCAAAAATTTGTGCTGTTGTTAATTTTTCAGTAACATTTGAATTGACATTGAAAGATATAAATTGTTTGGTTGGATTTGGATAAACACTAAAAATCGCATTTGTATTCCCGTTTACTGCTAGCGTAGCGCCTTCGGTTACGGTGAATGCTCCATTTATTTCTGGATTTGCATAGATGTCTACAATGCCAGAAGGCCATCTTACGATGAGTTGATCAATCGCGGTTGCTTGGCCCAAACCGAAGTGACCATTTAATGAACTCATATACTCGAATCCTTCTCCGCTACGAATATCTCTTATTTGTTTACCGAACGCTCCATATATTTCTAATCTGGCTCCAATCCCGTTGGTATTACTTTGTATTCCTTTTAAAATTACCTTAAACCAGTTATTTCCGTTTGGAACAGCGTATCGGATTGTATTATTATTCAGGATATCTAGAAATCCATCGTCATTCAAGTCACCAACGGCGCCGATGGCCATTCCTGTATATACTGTTTGAGCGAACACGTTATTTCCTTGATTAAACATAATTCTACTGCCACTTCCTAAAATATCAACTAAGCCGTCATTATCAAAATCATAAGCGACATAATCTCTATTTGTTAAGGAATCTTGATCTAAGCCTGAACCTACACTAATATTTGTAAAAGCTTCTTCTGTTTCATTTGTTGTATCAAGATTATTTCTAAATAGTTTGTTTCTAACGCTACCATTTGATCCAATCATGATGTCCATGTCGCCATCATTATCAAAATCTGCGACAGCAGAAGACCACGATTGGATTGGAGTTACATTGATCTGCGCTTGCGCGGAAATATCAGTAAAAACGCCTCCACCATCATTTCTATGCAATTCACATGGAGGTCCAGAACATTTAGAAATAAATAAGTCTCGGTCTCCATCATTATCATAGTCCGTCCAAATAGAAGCGTAATTTCCGCCACTTGCAGTGATTCCTAACATATAAGCTCCAGGAGTAGTTCCAGATTGGTAATAGGTCCAATTGCCTTCGCCATCATTCAAATAGTAAACGTTTGGATCAACGTCGTGACAAGAAAAAGCATCTAAATTTCCATCATTATTTATATCAATAAAATTGGTTCTTTGACAGAAAATATAATCTCCAGGAGTTCTGCTAATGTACTCTGTTCCTGTTGAATTCGATTCCCAAAATGAGAGCTTATTTCCGGAACCCAACACTAAATCATTAAACCCATCTCTATTATAATCGCCAGCTGCTAAACTCCATGAAGGAAGTGTAGTGCCATTCGGTACCGCGTAATTGGTGATAGAAAAAGTACCTCCAGGTTCTTGAAAATGTACTTTCAAATTGCTTGTACTCACACCCGCAATATCATCTTTACCGTCATTATTCATGTCGACTATGCAAATATTGTACGTACTGTTGATGGTTGAAATACTCTGAGAAGTATAATTAATCGGAACCGGAATTACCGTTTCAGTCAAGCTAAATTCAAATCCTTCAGCGCTCCACTTATTGTCCCATACGATATAATAGGTTGCTCCAGCGGCAACACTAAAAGTTTTTTTGGATAAAAAGGAATCTGGACTTCCGGCGTCGCATTCAAGATCACCAGAGTTATCATCACTAACCACACAAGATAAACCGCTAACACAGTTGCCTGAGTAAACACTAAAATTGGTGTCTTTACAAATATTTACTTGCAAGTCGGACGAAATGGTTACCACATAATCTTGCGATGGGGTATAGGAATACCATTTTGCCAAGGTCGTTGAAGAACAACTTGTTGTAATATTATCTCCATCAATCGCATTCACTGTTGTAATACCTGCTGTGATTGGAGTTGAAGTGTTACACGGATTTGGTACAAACACATTTTCACTTAATTGAAAAATAAATCCTGATGATGTCCAACGATTATCAAAAGCAATATAATAGGTTGTGTTTGCTATCACGTCAAAAGTACTTGTAGAGGAATTACCAGTTCCGCTATCGTCATCTCCGGCAACGCAAACCAAGCTACCACAACTTCCGATATAAACGTGAAAACGCGTATCTCTTAAAGGAACGTTGATACTTAAATCCGTCGTTACAGTAACGGTGTGGTTTTCGGCAGGAGTATAGGCGTACCATTCTCCTCCCGGTGGTCTTGTTACAGGAACGGCACCGTATTGCGAAGAACATAGAGGTAAAGGAACTTCGGTTCCGTTAATTCCATCAACGGTAAAGAAACCGGCTCCAATGGGTAATGCGTCAGCACAAGTGTCTTGGGCTATCATGTTTTGCACCATTACAAGCAACAAGATAAGAGTAGAAATTTTTTTCATAGTAATTTTTTTTCGATTGTAAATTGCGTTTTTGCTTTGGTTTTATTATTGACAGTCTTCCAGCGAATTAATCCACTGTCCTATCAAGGCAATGCCTTCATCATGTAGCATGGTTCTTCCATGCAACGGCATTCTAAATGTTTCGTTTGTGGTATTGATTCTATAAAATAACATGGAGCGTTCTGTGCTTCCTGGTTTTACGATTGTATTTAAATCAGAAGGGAAATTCTGCATATCTTGTGTGTCGACGCAAGCCCCCATGTTGGTGTTTCCAACGCCATTTGCGAGTCCAGTTTCGCTATATGCAAATCGCATTGGCCGGTAATCACAATGTCTGTCAGTAGTATGGCAATGCGCACAATTGATGTCTACGTATGACCGAGCTCTTTGCGAAATTGTTTTTGATAGGTCGCGGTAATCTACGGTCGTATTTTCTTCCGAAGGTAAAGTGAAATTAGAATTTAGGTAGCCGACTTGCATCCATCGTGTCAATTGATTTCTGGTACTTGTACCGTAATTGTAATTGAAATTTAGATTTTGTGGTTTAATACCGATTGGTATATAGGTAGTTTGAACTTCATTATTTACCAATTCTTGTCTTTTGTGACAAACTACGCATTGTGCTTCTGAAGGAATTCTGTATTCAGTGCTTCTTAGTTGGTTGTTTTCATCCATCCAAGCTACAGGCGTAAAACTTCCTTCTAAGCTAAAAAATGCTTCGGTTTGCTCGTCGTTCCAGACATAATCGGCAAATATCCAACCTGTTGATTTTCGAATCATTAAGCGTGTTTCAATGATTCGCGTTGTATTGTTTGGCAACACATTATCGTAGTAAAAGGTTTTTATTAGCACTGCTCCAATCGGCAATTCAAGTACTTTGTTATCTCCATTGTAGGTTGCTTTGGTTCCTTTTGGCATCCAAACAAATCGTTTTTTATGAGCATAGTCGGAAAACAAAGAGCTTGCAGGTTCGTATGGAATCACTCTGTAACCCGGTTTTTGGTCTTTCATAGCACCAACAAAGAATTTGTAATCGGATAATCTGGGAAAAGGAGTTTGCGCTAAATCGAATCGAATTGGACCACTTACAGTCGAACCATTTCTCCTGTAGGCGGAATCAGCAGTGTCAATATAATCATCATCCTCGTTTTTTGAGCACGAAAGAATTAAAATTGTTAATGAAATTAGGCAAAAAGCAATTGGGTAAGATCGTTTCATTTCTCAAAATAATAAGAATCAAAAATAACAAAACATTTAATATTTCTGTTGTTGTTTGAAGTGAAAATTCAGAAAACTTTGTTTTCTATAAGATATTTAACAATTGCGCAATTACTTTAACGAAAGTAACACACGGTATTTTTGCAGTATCGCTTTTACCTCAGTGGAGGAGGAAACGGGTTTAAAACGAAATTTTTCCATTAACATTCAATTACGGCAGAAGTTGTTCATCTTCGGTCTCCGCTCTTTTCAAAACCGATTCAGGCAATGATTTTTTTGCTTTTGCGCCCATTTTTTTGAGCTTTTCAATACTTGTAATTAGATTGCCTTTTCCATCAACCAATTTATTCATCGCAGCGTCGTATTCGGTTTTAGAGTCTTTAATTTTGTTACCTACTTTTACCAAATCTGCTACAAACCCTTCAAATTTATCATACAAAGCACCAGCCTGACGCGCAATTTCGTAGGCATTTTCTTGTTGTTTTTGATTGGTCCACATACTATCAATAGTGCGTAAAGTTGCTAGTAAAGTCGATGGAGTAACAATAACAATATTCTTCTCGAAGGCTTTATTATAGAGTGTAGTCTCTTCATTTAAAGCAATGGCAAAAGCGGGTTCAATTGGAATAAAAAGCAATACAAAATCAGGGCTTTCCATTTGATACAAATCGTGGTAATTTTTTTCTCCCAATTGATCTACATGTCGTTTAATTGAATTGATATGCTCGCGCAGGTAACCCATTCTCAGATTGTCATCTTCTTCGTTGCTGAATTTTTCGTAAGCAGTTAAAGACACTTTTGAATCGACAATCATTTTTTTACCATCAGGTAAATTAATCACTACGTCTGGAAATACGCGTTGCCCGTCTTCTGTTGTGTGAGCCTGTTGAACATAATATTCGCGATCTTTTTCTAAGCCTGATTTTTCTAAAACGCGTTCTAAAACCAATTCGCCCCAATTGCCTTGCATTTTGCTGTCGCCTTTCAGTGCTTTGGTTAGATTGACTGTTTCTTTACTCATCTGCGCATTCATTTCACTTAAACCTAAAATTTGCTGACGTAAAGCAGCATGATAATCGATACTTTCTTTATGAGTGTCTTCTACCTTTTTTTCAAATAACTGAATCTTATCTTGCAGTGGAGACAAGATATTCTTCATGTTTTCTTTGTTTTGTTCTGTAAACTTATTTGTTTTTTCTTCCAAGATTTTGTTGGCTAGATTTTCAAATTCCTTGGTAAATTTCTCCTGTAATTTTTCTACTTCTTGCTTTTGCTCTAAATTTCGCTCCCATAAATTTTCAAAATCGGTTTCCTTTTTTGAAAGTTGAATGGCCAAACTGTCCTTTTCGGAGCGAATAATTTCCTTTTCTGCTAGTGTGTTCTTGAGTTGCTCTTGAATAGATTTAAATTGTGCTGTCAAACTGATTAGCTTTTCTTCTAAGCCAATCTTTTCAGATTGAGATTTTGCGGTAAATAATAATTTTCCTAGATATAAACCAATTGCTAAGGCAATACAAAAGGTAAGAATGGTCAATAAAGTAGCGTTCATTTTTGAATGGATTTGGAAAAAGTAAATGTAAGGAATATTTGTAAATGCTTGCGGAGATTTATTAGCATTGTAATTTGATTTATATTTGGATTTTGTTATGAAAAGAATCAGTTTAATAATTAATACTTAATCTTGCGGCACCAGCATTATATACTCCACAAACCCTACGGTTATTTGAGTCAGTTCAAATACGAACTCAAAAGGAAAAAGAAATTACTAGGAGAATTATTTGATTTTCCAAAAGGTTCGATGGCAATCGGTCGTCTTGATGAAGATTCTGAAGGTTTACTTTTGGTCACCACGGATGGTAGAGTCAGTGATTATATTTGCAGTAGTAAAGTTGATAAAGAATACTTTGTTCAGGTTGACGGATTGATTACTCCAAATGCAATTTCACTACTATCAAAAGGCGTTGAAATTGGATTTGAAGGCACGAAGTATTTGACTAAAACTTGTAGTGCTCATCAAGTAGAAATCGAGCCAAACTTCGGACCGCGCGCCAAGAAAATTCGGGATGAAAGACATGGCCCAACCTCTTGGGTTTCGATTACCGTTAATGAAGGCAAATTTCGACAAGTGCGGAAAATGACTGCTGCTGTTGGTTTTCCAACGCTTCGTCTGGTGAGAGTTCGCATTGGAAACGTTCAGTTGAATAATTTGAAATCTGGTGAAGTCATTGAAGTGCCTGAATTTAATATTAAATGAATTATAGACTTTAAGACTGCAAGATTTTAAGAAAGCAATAGCATCTTACAATCCTAAAATCTTACAAACAAACAATCCGATAAAAATGCTTAACATCGTTTTAGTAGAACCAGAAATACCCAACAATACCGGAAATATCGGTCGACTTTGCGTGGGAACCGAAAGTCGTTTGCATCTCATTCATCCATTCGGGTTTCAAATAACGGATAAGAATGTCAAGCGTTCTGGATTAGATTATTGGGTACATTTGGATTGGAAGGAATACCAAAATGTGGAGGAGTGGATGGCTGTTATTCCAGATAAATCTAGAGTATTCTTACTAAGTTCTCATGCCACAAAATCCTATTTGGAAACTCAATTTCAAGATGGCGACTGGCTCGTTTTCGGGAAAGAGAGTGTGGGTTTGAGTGCTGACGTCTTGTCGAAATTTGAAAATCATTTGAAGATTCCAATATCTCCTTTAGTTCGAAGTTATAATCTAGCCAATTCGTGTGCTTTTGTGATTGGAGAAGCAAAAAGGCAGCTGCTAATTAAGTAATAATAAATTTCCCTTTCTCGGCATCAAACGTAATATTTTTGTCTTCAAATAAAAGGTCAAAAGTTCCTTTTGATATCAGATTACACGGACTATCTTGAACACATTTTCCTTCCGTCATGACAATCATTTCATCACTCAATTGAATCGCCATGTCGATATCATGGGTGGAAAAAAGTATGCATTTTTGGGTTTCTTGCGTGAGCTTTTTGAGCAGTTTGAAAAGCGAAACTTTATGCTGTAAATCTAAATGAGTTGTTGGCTCGTCCAATACAATCAGCGGTGTGTCTTGCGCAAGCGCTCTTGCTATCATTACGATTTGCAATTGACCGTCGCTAATTTCATAGTGTTTTTTGTCGATTAAGGCTTGCGTCTGCGTCAATGCAATCGCTTCTTCAATTTTTTCCGTATCATCAACGGATAAAGTACCAATCCAATTGGTATAAGGCTGTCGTCCTAGTGCAATCAATTCATAAACCGTGAGATTACTCGGCGGTAATTTTTCAGTCAAAACCAGACTCATTTCTTTTGCGAGCGTCAATGAATCAAAGTCTTGTAGTTGCTGTTGGTTTAAAAGAATTTGTCCTTCTAAAGGTTTTTGAATACCAGTCATGGTTCGCAACAAGGTAGATTTTCCGATGCCATTTGCGCCAACAATAGCAATTAGTTTTCCTTTTCTTAAAGTTAAGTCAATTCCTGAAGCAATGCGATTTACTTTTCTTTGCTGTTGGTAACCAATGCTGAGGTTTTCTGTTTGAAGTACGATTTTGCTTTCCATTAGTACATCATTTTTCGTTTTCGAACCAATAACCAAATCACGACTGGTGCGCCAATAATTGAGGTAATCGCGTTTATTGGCAGCGTAAAATCGCTGCCAGGCATTTGCGAAATAAGATCGCAGAATAGCATCAGGCTCGATCCGATTAAGAGGGTTGCCCAAAATAGCACGTGATGATTACTCGTATGAAATAATAGTTTGGCGACATGCGGTACGGCCAATCCAATAAAGGCTATTGGTCCCGCAAACGCTGTGATACTTCCTGCTAAAATACTGGTCGCTAGGATGATGAGTAGCTTCGATTTTTTATAATTCAATCCAAGACTCCGAGCGTAATTTTCGCCTAACAACAAAGCATTTAAGGGTTTGATACT
>CALPOS020000022.1 GCA_943325255.2 Sphingobacterium thalpophilum | reverse complement strand
TTTGAAATAGAATTCGATGATATAAAAACAAGAATATTAATTACAAAATAAGAAGACATGGTAGATGAAATTGCAAGATACTCAGATGCTGATTTAGCAGAGTTCAAAGAATTGATTTTAAAAAAAATTAAGAAAGCGCAATCCGATTTAGATTTAATAAAGAGTGCGTATATGAATGATTTAAACAACGGAACCGACGACACGTCACCGACTTTTAAAGCATTCGAAGAAGGAAGTGAAACCATGTCGAAGGAAGCAAATTCTCAATTGGCTATTCGCCAAGAAAAATTTATCCGCGATTTGAAAAATGCCCTTTTCCGCGTAGAAAACAAAACCTATGGTGTATGCAAAGTAACGGGTAAATTAATCAGCAAAGAACGCTTGATGATTGTGCCTCACGCTACGATGAGTATCGAAGCTAAAAACATGCAACGCTAATAGCAAAATGATACGATAAATTAACGCTCCATTGGGAGCGTTTTTTTTAGAAAATAATCTATTTTTGCGCCAATAAAAATCTAAAAATGTCATTAAGAAACGCCTATTTTCTCATTTTCATTATTCTACTTGTAGATCAACTTTCCAAAATTTACATCAAAACCAATTTTGTATTGGGAGAAGAAGTCAACGTTTTTAGTTGGTTTAAAATTTTGTTTATCGAAAATGAGGGCATGGCGTGGGGAACTGAAATTCCTGGGACTTACGGAAAATTATTTCTAACAGTTTTTAGACTTTTTGCAGTGACCGCTATCGGTTACTGGTTGTGGGATTCGGTACAAAAGAATAGCTCAACGTATCTTATTGTTGCCATCGCACTTATACTTGCCGGTGCATTTGGAAACATTATCGATTCGGTTTTTTACGGCATTGTTTTCGACGACAGTCACAATCATTTAGCGACTTTATTTTCAGAAAAACCTTATGGTAAAGTTTTCCACGGCAAAGTGGTCGATATGCTGTATTTCCCTTTCATACAAGATTATCCCATGCCAGAATGGGTGCCGTTTATAGGCGGAAAACCTTTCACTTTCTTTAATGCTATTTTCAATGTTGCGGACATGGCAATCTCCACTGGAGTAGGAATTTTGATTGTCTTTAATAAAAAAGCCTTTCACAAAGACTAATTTTTAGGAGCATCTTCCTGCTGTACATTCTATCTTTTTTGTTTGTCAGCCCGAGCGCAGTCGAGGGCAATTTTCCAAACAAAAAAGGATGCCATTACCATCAGGGCTAGGCATCAGAATTCATATACACGATTCGGTGTAATACAATAATCCAAGGTCACGTCTTGTTCAAAAACGTCTTCAATTGCTTCTTCCGGTTCAAAAAAAGATAAACCAATCTTTAGTGTATCTGGACGGCATTCACTCAAGAAAACATCATAAAACCCTTTGCCGTAACCCACGCGATTTCCAAATTTGTCAAATGCCAAAAGAGGAACGAAAACCACATCAATCTTTTCAACAGGAACTACTAATCCATCAACAGGTTCCGAAATGCCATATTGATTTTTTTTAAATTTTGTAGCATCTGTCAACAAAAAATGCGTCAGTGTTATCGTCGCAAAATCGCTTTGTGAAACTACAATTTCTTTGTCTTTGCCCGCCAATACATGCAATATAAATTCTGTGTCAATTTCTTTCTTCTCTACAATCGGCAAAAAAACATGGAAATAATTTTGTTCCCAAATCGGCATTTGTACCAATTGGTTTGCGATTTCCAAACTCATTTTCTCAATATAATGGTTAGAAAGTAAGTTTCTCAATTGCTTGTATTTGATTCTGAGTTCTTTTTTGGTCATGATGTAAAAGTAATTAAACATCAGTTATTCATTATTAATTGTTCATTATTAATTATCAATTAATACACTATTTTTGTACTGCAAACGCCACTTCATTAAATGAACAATCCATCGCTTGAACTTCAAATACAATCGCTACCTGACAATCCAGGAGTGTATCAGTATTACGACAAAGAAGACAAGATCTTATATGTGGGCAAGGCGAAAAATCTGAAGAAAAGAGTATCGTCGTACTTCAACAAAATCCATGACACCGCTAAGACAAACGTTTTGGTAAAAAAAATAGTAACCATAAAACATATTGTGGTTGCCAGCGAATCAGATGCGCTTTTGCTTGAGAACAATTTGATTAAGAAGTTGCAGCCGCGATATAATGTCATGTTGCGTGACGACAAAAGTTACCCATGGATTTGCATCAAGAACGAGCCGTTTCCTAGGGTTTTTTCAACGCGAAGAATGGTGAAAGATGGATCTGAGTATTTCGGACCCTATACTAGTTTTAAAACGGTTTCTACCATTTTAGATTTGATCAAAGAACTGTATCCATTGCGCAACTGCAACTTCGATTTGAGCGCAACGAATATCAAAAACAGGAAGTTTAAAGTTTGTTTAGAATACCACATCGGCAATTGTAAAGGGCCGTGTGAAGGTCATGAATCCTTTGATAATTACCAGGAACAAGTCAACGCTATTCGCGAAATTTTAAAAGGCAACTTCAAAGAAAGCATGCGAGATTTCAAAACCAAAATGAAGGATTTTGCAGCACAAATGCAGTTTGAAGAAGCACACAAAATAAAAGAGAAGATAGAAGTGCTCGAGAATTACCAATCGCGTTCTACCATTGTAAGTCCAAAAATCACCAATATCGATGTGTTTTCGATCGTGTCGGATGAAGGTGCTGCTTACATCAATTTTCTTCAAATTGCCTTTGGTTCGATCATTCGCTCGCATACCATGGAAATCAAAAAGAAGTTAGAAGAAACAGATCAAGAATTGTTGAGCTTAGCCATTATTGAATTGCGTGAAAGATTCCAATTGCTTTCTAAAGAAATTATTGCTCCTTTTGAAGTTGAGGTCGGCGAAATGCTGAAAGTAACCGTTCCGCAATTAGGGGACAAAAAGGAATTACTCGAATTATCCATCAGAAACGCTAAGTATTATAGAATCGAGCAATTAAAGCAATTGCAAATTGTTGATCCCGACCGTCACACCAATCGCATTATGGCGCAAATGCAAAAAGATTTGAGATTACAAATAGAACCACGCCATATTGAGTGCTTTGACAACTCAAACATTCAAGGAACCAATCCGGTTGCGGCTTGTGTGGTTTTTAAAGATGGGAAGCCGAGCAAAAAAGACTATCGCCATTTTAACATAAAATCCGTTGAAGGACCGAACGATTTTGCATCGATGGAAGAAGTGGTTTACCGACGTTACAAACGAATGATAGACGAACAACAACCACTTCCGCAACTCATCATTATTGACGGAGGAAAAGGGCAATTGTCATCGGCACTAAAAAGTATTGACGCATTGGAGTTGCGCGGTAAAATAGCCATTGTCGGAATAGCAAAACGTTTAGAAGAGTTGTTTTATCCAGGAGATTCAGCTCCTTTGTACCTAGATAAGAAATCAGAGACATTAAAAGTAATTCAGTACCTGAGAAATGAAGCGCATCGCTTTGGAATTACATTTCACCGAGACAAACGCAGTCAATCGGCTTTAAATTCATCAATAGAAAGTATTCCCGGAATTGGAGAAAAAACGATGTTAACATTAATTCAGCATTTCAAAAGTGTTAAAAGATTGAAATTGGCGAACGAAATCGAAATTTCTCAAGTAATTGGCGCATCAAAAGCAAAAAAAATTACCGACTTTTACAAAACAACTAACTAGTAGACGTTTCATGAAAAAAATTGCTGTCCTCTTCATGGCATTTTTTACGATAGTGAATTTGTTTTCGCAAGAGCTCGAAACGAAGAAACCAAAAATTGGTTTGGTTCTTAGTGGTGGCGGAGCGAAAGGTTTCGCACATATTGGTGTTTTGAAAGTGCTGGAACAGGCAGGTGTAAAAATCGACTATATTGGCGGAACTAGCATGGGCGCAGTGGTCGGCGGATTGTATGCTTCTGGTTATAAAGCGCGGCAAATAGACTCTATATTTAATGCTACCGATTTTGATGCCTTGCTCAGCGATTATGTTGCTAGATCATCTAAAAACTTTTATGAGAAGAGAAATGATGAAATGTATGCGTTTACTTTGCCTTTCAAAAAGTTGAAGATTGGCGTTCCAACATCCCTATCAAAAGGATTGTATAATTACAATTTACTCAATAAACTCACTTATAGTGTTCGACACGTTCGCGATTTTAATGAGCTTCCGATTCCATTTTTATGTATCGCAACCGACATTGAAACCGGTGAAGAGGTGTTGTTGAATAAAGGTTATTTAGCTCGGGCAATGCTTGCCAGTGGCGCATTTCCGACTTTGTTTTCTCCTGTCGAAATCGACGGTAGGCTATTAGTTGATGGAGGTGTAACAAATAATTTTCCTGTGGAGGAATTAAAAAAACTAGGAGCAGATGTTATTATCGGGGTCGATGTCCAAGATGATCTTAAAGACAGAAAATCACTGAAAGAAGCGACGAGAATTTTAGTGCAAATAACCAATCTACAGATGATTGAAAAAATGAAGCAAAAGATTGCTCTTACCGACATATATATTAAACCTGACATTAAAGATTTTGGTGTTATTTCGTTTGACGATGGTCAAGAAATTATAAAGAAAGGCGAAGAAGCAGCTTTTGCTCAGTATGAAGCAATCAAAAAATTGTGTGACTCAACGAGATTGGATAAATTGACCGCAATAAAGGTTAAAACAGATACTTTAAGGCTTCAGAATATTGTAATTAATCCACTACAAAAGTATACAAGAGCATATGTTCTTGGAAAGCTTAGGATGAAAGGAAACACGAATGTTACATACCATGACTTACAACAAGGAATGGATAATCTGTCTGCAACGCAGAATTTTAGTGCGGTTAGTTATCAATTTGAAAAAAACAATGATAAAGATGATTTGGTGTTAAACTTGACAGAAAATTCAACAAAGACATTTCTAAAATTCGCACTTCATTATGACGATTTGTTTAAAACAGGAGCGCTAGTAAATTTCACACAAAAGAACAGTATTTTCAGAAACGACATTACTTCTTTAGATTTTGTAATTGGTGATAATGTGCGATATAATTTTGATTATTACGTTGACAATGGTTTCTATTGGAGTTATGGTGTTAAATCAAAGTACAATCGATTTAATCGAAATATTGAAACAGACTTCAATGATGGTGAGTTGCTAAGACAGCTCGGGATTAGAAGTTTAAATTTAGATTACGCAGAATTCACAAACCAATTCTACATCCAAACCATTTTTATACAGAAATTTCTCGTTGGTGGTGGTATCGAGCACAAACAAGTAGATATTAGCTCCGCAACACTTAACGCAACTAATTCGGATTTTGAAAAGAGCAATTACTTAAGTTTTTTTTCGTACTTAAAATATGATGCTTTAGACAATAAGTTTTTTCCGAAACGAGGTTGGTATTTTTTCGGGGAGTTACAATCTTATTTGTATTCTTCGGACTATACAAAGCAATTTAGTGAATTTTCAATAGCTAAAGGAGATGTTGGATTTGCAAGAACTATTTTTAAAAAAACAACTGTAAAAATACAAACTGAAATGGGGTTTGCATTTGGAAATGATAGCGTTCATTTTTTTGATTTTGTATTGGGAGGTTATGGTTTTACTCCGATAAATAATTTCAAACCATTTTATGGCTACGATTTTTTAAGTCTTTCAGGAGATAGTTATATAAAAAATGATGTCACTATTGACTACGAATTCTACAAGAAGAACCACGTCAATTTTTCCGCAAATTTTGCCAAGATCAAAAACAATCTTTTCGAATCCTCGGATTGGATTTCTAACAATAGCTATTCCGGCTATGCTGCTGGTTATGGACTAGAATCTTTACTCGGTCCAGTTGAATTCAAATATTCTTGGTCACCAGAAACAAACAAAGGATTTGCGTGGTTCAGTGTAGGATTTTGGTTTTAAGGATTACCAACATTCAAAATTTATGTTTGATGTTGTCGAAAAAATAATATATTTGAAATTCTATAAATTATTAAAATAGTAACTATGTCTATTTGGAAGAAAAAATCTATCTCGCTTTTACTTGCTGAAGCCACAGAATCTGAAAAAGGATTAAAAAGAACATTGACAGCTTGGTCGCTAGTCGCTTTAGGAATAGGTGCTATTATTGGTGCTGGATTATTTGTGCGAACAGCAACTGCCGCAGCTCAAAATGCTGGTCCGTCTGTAACCATTGGTTTTATTGTAGCAGCGGTTGGTTGTGCTTTAGCAGGCTTATGTTATGCTGAACTTTCCTCTTCTATTCCCATTTCAGGTAGTGCGTATACGTATACTTATGCTACAATGGGTGAACTTTTAGCCTGGATTATCGGTTGGGATTTGATTTTAGAATATGCTGTCGGAGCTGCCACGGTTGGAATTGCGTGGAGTGAATATCTCAACAATCTGTTGACCAATGTGCTCCATATGAGCCCAATCCCATATTCCTTATGTCATTCCCCTTTTCAAAAAGTCATAGATCCAAATACACAAGAGATACTGCAACAAGGGATTATTAATTTACCTGCACTTTTTATAGTAGGGGTTATTAGCTTACTCCTTATAAAAGGAACACAAGAATCAGCTTTTGTCAACGGATTAATTGTTGTTGTGAAAGTAACAATTGTAGTTTTGATCATCGTTTTGGGTTGGCATTTTATCAATCCAGTTAATCACACACCATACATTCCAGAAGTTGGAACTTATACTGATGATCAAGGGATCGGACATCACTACGGTGGTATTATGGGGATACTTGGTGCTGCAGGAACGGTGTTTTTTGCATTTATTGGTTTCGACGCCGTGAGCACCGCAGCTCAAGAAACCAAAAACCCGAAACGAGATATGCCGATAGGAATATTGGGATCACTTGCGATTTGTACCATTCTTTATATTTTGTTTGCGCATGTTTTAACAGGAGTAGCAACTGTTGAAGATTTTAGAACAGGTGGTAAAGAAGCTTCAGTTGCATTTGCAATTAATAAATACATGATAGGATATGAATGGTTAGCACAGTTCGTAACAGTAGCCATTCTTGCTGGATTTTCTTCCGTAATTTTGGTCATGTTGTTAGGTCAATCAAGGGTTTTTTATGCAATGGGGAAAGATGGTTTGTTGCCAAAAGCATTCGGAGACTTGCATCCTAAATACAAAACACCCTATAAAGCAAATTTAGCAATTCTTGTAATAGTCGGACTATTCGCAGCATTTATCCCTGGTGATATTGTGGGAGATATGACAAGTATTGGAACACTATTCGCTTTCATACTAGTTTGTTTTTCTGTTATTGTTTTACGAAAAACAGAACCAAACATGAAACGTGAATTTAAGACACCATTCGTTCCATTAGTTCCAATTCTTGGTATTGTTGTTTGTTTGGCAATGATTTATGGTCTAGGTTGGACCAACTGGCTAAGATTGTTGCTTTGGCTTGCAATCGGATTAGTAATCTACTTTTTTTATGGCAAGAAACACAGTAAATTAAACAATCCTGAAGAATAGAATTCTTAGAACATGGCAAAAGGCACTTTTAGTACATTATTACTAAAAGTGCCTTTTTTTATTAGACAAAAAATATCCTTTCGATATTATCATTAAAAAAGGTTTTTTTACGATATTTGTTACTGTGAAATTGCCTTAAGTTTAAGTTTCATTTTAGAAAAAGGCGATGCCATAAGTGACCTATAACAAATAAAGCTCACACTTATGAAAACAAATTGGAAGGGTTTAAAAGAGTATCTGCATTTTCTCATGAAGAGAAATCCAGAATGATGGATAGCGTTAAAGCAGTTAACTATCTCATCATAACTATAAAATTTTAAATCATGCCTATATATCATAACCTCGGCAATTTTCCAAGCAAGAGACACGTACAGTTCGAAAAGCCAAACGGAGGTTTTTACTACGAACAACTATTCGGGACAGAGGGGTTTAGCGGACACTCTTCTATCCTATATCATGTACACCGACCAACACAAGTAAAAGAGATCGTTAGATCTTATTCGGTTGAACCCAAAATAGCAGTTGATAAGAACATCAAGTCGTTGTTGCTAAAAGGATTTGAATTAAAACCTAGCGCTGATTTTCTTGACAGTAGAAAACCCATGTTAGTCAATAAAGACTGTACCATTGGATTGGCAGCGCCACAACAATCGCTTACCAATTATTTCTATAAGAATGCTGATGCAGACGAAATGATTTTCATTCATAAAGGCAAAGGGAAATTACGAACCATGCTAGGAAATATTCCATTTGAGTACGGAGATTACCTAATTATTCCTCGTGGGATGATTTACCAAATTGAATTTGATTCTGTCGAAAACCGCCTGTTTTATGTAGAATCTTTCGCGCCGTTTTATACACCGAAACGCTATAAAAACGAATCTGGACAACACCTTGAACATGCGCCGTTTTGCGAGCGAGATTTTAAGTTGCCAACAGAACTAGAGACATATGACGAAAAAGGTGATTTTCTCATCAAAATCAAGAAAGAGGGAATGATTCACGAAGTAGTCTATGCGACGCATCCATTTGATGTTGTTGGTTGGGACGGCTATAATTTTCCTTACGGATTCTCAATTCATAATTTTGAACCAATCACAGGACGTGTTCACCAACCGCCACCAGTACATCAAACTTTTGAAACCGCCACTTTTGTAGTGTGCTCTTTTGTGCCTCGATTGTACGATTACCATCCAAAGGCAATTCCAGCGCCCTATAACCATAGCAACATCGATAGTGATGAGGTTTTGTATTATGTTGACGGCGATTTCATGTCGCGAAACAACATTGAACAAGGTCATATAACATTACACCCTAAAGGCATTCCTCATGGTCCAGCACCAGGCGCTATGGAACGCAGTATCGGTCAAACCGAAACGCATGAATTAGCCGTAATGGTTGATACATTCCGTCCTTTAATGGTAACAGAAGAAGCAATGGGACTAGACGATGGGAAATATTATAAATCTTGGGTTGAATAATATGAAGTAGCAACTTCCTGCTGTTCACTATATCTTTTGTGCTGAACAACCGCACAAAAGGATGCCGTTGCCATCAGGGCTAGGGATCCTAAATAAAAACAACTTTTTTAATTAATTGAAATTCGCTTCCTTAATGTTTATACAGAATATAATTCTTAACAAAAGAAGCTTAAAAAAATAAAAATCATGTCAAAACAAGTAACTTCCGTTGAGTACGGACTCGAAAAAATATTCGAAGGAGCACAAGACTTTCTTCCTTTGATGGGAACAGATTACATAGAGTTTTATGTAGGAAACGCCAAACAAGCAGCGCATTTTTACAAAACAGCATTTGGTTTTCAATCATTAGCCTACGCTGGATTAGAAACAGGAGTTCGAGATCGAGCTTCGTATGTTTTGAAGCAAGATAAAATCCGACTTGTACTGACGACTGCTTTAACAAGTGATTCTACTATTGGAGATCATGTTAAGAAACACGGCGATGGCGTTAAAGTCATTGCGCTTTGGGTAGAAGATGCTAGAAAATCATTTGAAGAAACCACAAAACGTGGGGCAAAGGTTTATATGGAACCAGTGGTCGAAAAGGACGAATACGGCGAAGTGGTTCGAGCAGGAATCTACACTTACGGAGAAACTGTACACATGTTTGTCGAACGTAAGAACTATAAGGGAACTTTTCTTCCGGGTTATGTAGAATGGAAATCGGACTATAATCCAACTTCTGTTGGACTAAAATATGTAGACCATATGGTGGGAAATGTAGGATGGAATCAAATGAATATTTGGGTGAAATGGTATGAAGAAGTCATGGGATTTGTCAATTTCCTTTCTTTCGATGACAAGCAAATTCACACAGAATATTCTGCTTTGATGAGTAAAGTAATGAGTAATGGAAATGGCAGAATAAAATTTCCAATTAACGAACCAGCAAAAGGAAATAAACGGTCGCAAATTGAAGAGTATTTAGATTTTTATGAAGGTTCGGGTGTGCAGCATATTGCTATTGCAACAGATGATATCATTGCTACTGTAACCGAATTGAGAGCGAGAGGAATCGAGTTCTTGTCGGCTCCACCGCGGGCGTATTACGAAGATATTCCTAATCGACTCGGTGAACACATGAAAATGATGCACGAAGATTTAAACATCATTGAAAAGCTTGCAATTATGGTCGATGCAGATGAAGATGGGTATTTACTTCAAATTTTTACCAAACCGGTAGAAGATAGACCAACTTTGTTTTTCGAAATCATTCAGAGAATGGGAGCGAAAGGTTTCGGCGCCGGCAATTTTAAAGCGCTTTTTGAATCTATTGAAAGAGAACAAGAAAAAAGAGGGACTTTGTAGTGTTTCGTCATTTTTTTTGAATTATTAATAAAATACAACGATGTAGTGATGTTGATATTAAACATGTCTTGTTAAAGTCTATTTTTTTATAGAGATACTTCAAAAACAAACTACCTTTGTGCCAACAAAAATGAAAGAGTGGTTTCTGGATTTTTTTATATAGATTATTCATAGTTTATATTTTTTGGTTGGTTAATAGCATAAAAACTCGGTCATTATTTGACTGAGTTTTTTTGTTTTAATACATTTGGAACAGATATTGTAATTCGGCCCGAAATCAATTCCCCAAAAAAATGAAGAAAATTCTAGTATTAGTTCTTGTCGCGTTAACCTTTGGGTTTAGTTCGCAGAAAGAAAGAGCATTTGATGCTGGCGAATGGTTCAAATTTAGGATTCATTACGGTCTTGTAAATGCGGGATATGCCACTTTAGAAGTAAAGGAAGCGACAATAAATAACAAGAAAGTGTATCACGCAATCGGAAAAGGATACACCACTGGCTTATCTAGGTTTTTTTTCAGGGTTGACGATCTTTACGAAAGTTATTTCGACAAAGAAACGGGTAATTCGTATCAATTTATTCGAAAGATAAACGAAGGTGGTTATACAAAAAATCAAGAAGGTTTTGTCAATCAAGAAACAAATAAAATTCTAGTTAAAGATTACAAAAATAGAACAGAAAAAACCTTTCCCTTTCCACCTCATTCGCAAGACATCGTCTCTACTTTTTATTACCTTAGAAATTACCCGTCGGTCGACAAATTAAAAATCGGCGAATCGATCGCACTTGATATGTTTTTTGATAATGAATCTACAAAATTCAAATTAAAATTTCTAGGTTATGAAGACATCGAAACTAAATTCGGGATAGTTTCGACAATGATTTTTAGACCTTTGGTTCAGTCTGGAAGAGTCTTCAAAGAAGAAGAAAGTTTAACGGTTTGGATTTCAAACGACGATAATAAAGTACCATTACGCATAAAAGCAAGCCTAGCAGTTGGGTCAATTAAAGCAGATTTGGATGGCTTCAAAGGACTGAAATACACATTTAAAGTAAAAGCAAAACCTAATGGAGATTAACAACACTACTCAAGTAATCTTAGATAATCTAGAAGATAAGTTTGAAGCAATCAATCAAAAAACAGCAACGCATCTCGAGGGGTTGCTGTGGGCAAAACCAATAACCTATTGGGATTATATACAAACGGATGCCCTATTAAATCTTCAAGTGCAGAGAACCACCTTGCCCGATGAAATGGTATTCATCATGTATCATCAAGTTAATGAATTACTATTCAAAATGATTCTTTGGGAAATAAACCAAATATCTAACCATCAAAAGCCCCAAACAGCGTTTTTTACTGAAAGACTCATGCGCATTAGTCGCTATTTTGACATGCTTACCACGTCATTTGACATTATGGGAGACGGAATGGAAGTAGCACAATACATGAAATTTAGAAACACCCTAACGCCAGCAAGTGGTTTCCAAAGCGCACAATATCGATTAATCGAATTTGCTTCCACCGACTTGATTAACCTTATCGATTACCGCTTTCGAGCGACAATAGATCGAAATACACCCTATGAACATGCTTTTGAACATCTATATTGGCAAGCGGCCGGGAAAGATCATAAAACAGGAGAAAAATCATTCTTAATTCTAGAATTTGAAAGAAAGTATAAAAGCTTATTTCTAAGAGAAATGGAGCATTTCAACACAATCAATTTGTGGCAGAAATTTAAACAGCTTCCTGAATTAGATCAAGAAAATCCTGCTCTGATCAAAGCAATGCGACATTATGATCACACCGTAAATATTACTTGGGTAATGGGTCATCTCAACGCTGCTAAGAAATACATTGAAAGCGGTCAAGGAACTGGCGAGGCAACTGGTGGAAGCGACTGGAAAAAATACATGCACCCAAAATACCAAAGAAGAATTTTCTTTCCAGAATTATGGTCTGAGGAGGAATTGAAAAACTGGGGCGCTGAATCTTAAATCACACAACTTTAGTATTTTGACAAGAATATTTCTTCTAGGTTTTCTAATTATAACATTGTTTTCCTGCAAAAAGTCGGGAGATGAAGTTGTATTTGAAGAAAGCAAACCTATTCCAATTGTAGAAAAATTTGGCTTTAAATACAATGATTTTAATGTCTCCAATGATACCATTCAAAGCGGTGACACATTCGGAAGTATCGTAGATCAACAAAACTTAGGGGATCTAAAAGTATATGATATCATCGAGAAAGTGAAAGACAGTTTTGATGTCAGAATCATGAGAATAGGAAAACCATATACACTTTTCAGATCTAAGGACCGAAATAAAAAATTACAAGCTTTTGTGTATCAACCTGACAAAGGGAGTTACTATGTAATCGACCTCAGAGATTCTATTAAGGTGTATAAGAGAACTAGACCGGTAACATTTAAAAGAAAAACTATTGCAGGTAGCCTAAACGGTTCGCTATCGGAAGCGATTGAAAAAGAAGGAGTTGATCCCGCTTTAGCTAGTAAAATTACCAAGATTTACGCTTGGTCAATAGATTTCTTCAAACTCAAAAGAGGCGATAAATTTGGAATCACTTTCACTGAAAGATTTATTGACGACACGATTTGCGACGGAGTTGATAGCTTAAAAGCAGCCTTTTTCGAATACAAAGGAAAAACAATTTATGCGTTCCCTTTCGAACAAAATGAAGGCTCAGGAAAATTAGAATATTTCGACGATGAAGGAAAAGCACTCAAAAACTTTTTCCTTAAAGCGCCTCTAAAGTATGTCAATATAACGTCTCGCTTTGCAAAAACACGTTTTCACCCTGTTCAAATGATTTGGAAAGCGCACAAGGGAACGGATTACGCTGCACCAACAGGCACGCCTATCATGACGACAGCGTCAGGAGTAGTTGAACAAACTGGATTTACCGCAGGTAATGGGAATTTCGTCAAAGTCAAACACGACCGCACCTATTCGACACAATATCTACATATGTCGAAAATTCTAGTGCGACGCGGACAAAGAGTAAATCAAGGAGATGTAATTGGAAAAGTAGGAAGTACTGGTTTAGCTACAGGACCTCACGTTTGCTATCGATTTTGGAAAAACGGAACGCAGGTCGATGCTTTGCGATTAAAATTACCCAATTCAGAACCAATGAACAAAAGAAATTTACCTCGTTTTCTAACCCAAATGAAACCGTTAAAAAGAGAATTGGATAGTGTTGCACGAATGAAAGTAAAGAATTGATTTTAGGCAGCTATTTCCAGCTATCCATTGCAACTTTTTGTTAAAACAAGTTATTTTTTAGACGTAAAAGGAGTTCCTATGGTCACTCTTTTCCCTCCAAAAATAAAATTGTTTTTTCCAGCAAAGTTTTCACTACTATCTGGGCTAATTGTTAACCGTTTATTTACAAACATAATTGTAAATTTGCACGTCAAATAAAACAAAAGAAAAATGGCATTAAACCAAATTAATCCTACATCCACGCACGCTTGGCATAAGTTAAAAGCACATTTTGAAACCATGGAACACAATTCTATGAAAGAAATGTTTCGAAATGATACGACAAGAACAAAACAATTTCATATTCAATGGAATGATTTCGTGGTTGATTTTTCAAAAAACAATATCACGAAGGAAACCGTTAGTTTGTTGCTGGAGTTAGCTCATGATATGCAGCTAAAAGAGGCAATCTCTAAATATTTTGATGGCGATCTCATCAATCAAACGGAAAATAGAGCGGTACTTCACACTGCTTTACGTTCGCCTGACACCGCCGTTATTAAGGTTGATGGGATGAATGTGATTCCTGAGATTTTTGAAGTCAAAAAAAACATCAGAAAATTCACCGACGAAGTTATTAGCGGAGCCCGAAAAGGTTATACAGGTAAGCCTTTTACAGATATTGTAAATATTGGAATTGGAGGATCTGATTTAGGACCAGCGATGGTTGTAGAAGCGTTGCAGTATTACAAAAACCATCTTGATGTTCATTTTGTCTCCAATGTTGATGGAGACCACGTTCACGGAATTCTTAAGAAAATAAACCCTGAAACGACGCTTTTCGTTATTGTTTCAAAAACTTTTACTACGCAAGAGACTTTAACGAATTCAGAAACCATCCGACAATGGTTTTTACAATCGGCAAAACAAGGAGATGTTGCAAAACACTTTGTCGCAGTATCTACGAACATTAAGAATGTAACCGAATTCGGAATCGATGCAAACAATGTTTTTCCAATGTGGGATTGGGTTGGAGGTAGATTTTCATTGTGGAGTGCTGTCGGATTATCGATTAGTTTGGCGGTTGGATTTGATAATTTTGAGGCATTATTGAAAGGCGCAAATAAAATGGATGAGCATTTCAAAACAAGTAATTTTGAAGAGAATATTCCTGTTATTCTTGCGCTCTTAAGCATTTGGTATAATAACTTTTTTGGAGCTGAAAGTGAGGCTCTGATCCCATACACGCAATATTTGCAAAAACTAGCTCCGTACCTCCAACAAGGGATTATGGAAAGTAATGGAAAAAGCATTGGGCGAGATGGGCAACGCGTAAATTATCAAACAGGAACTATCATTTGGGGTGAACCAGGAACCAATTCACAGCATGCCTTTTTTCAGTTAATTCATCAAGGCACGAAACTAATTCCAACCGACTTCATCGGTTTTGTAGAGCCGTTATATGGAGATAAAGACCATCATAATAAATTGATGTCGAATTTTTTCGCACAAACAGAAGCACTTCTCAATGGCAAAACTGCAGCACAGGTCCAAGCGGAGTTTGATAAGCAAGGTATTTCAAAAGAAAAAGCACAATATTTATTGCCTTTCAAAGTTTTTGAGGGTAATAAACCAACAAATACCATTTTGATCAATAAACTAACACCGGAGTCGTTAGGCTCTTTAGTTGCTCTTTATGAACATAAGATCTTTGTTCAAGGAGTTGTATGGAACATTTTTAGTTACGATCAATGGGGAGTTGAACTAGGAAAACAATTAGCAAATTCCATTCTAGACGAAATCAATTCTAAGACAATAAACCAGCATGATTCTTCGACCGCGTTTTTATTAGAGCATTTTTTGAATAAGTAAAAAATCCGCAGTCGTTGATATAAAAATCCGTAGGAAGGTCAAGTATTTTTTTACGGTTTTTATGTATATTTGAATTCCTAAAAATAAAAGAAATGTACGAAATTCTTCAGAAAGCGCATTCAGGATGGGCGTATTTAGTGTTAATAGCTTTATTTGTTGCAATATTGAATTCCATTATTGGAATGAACTCCAAGAAAGAATTTGGGCCGAAAGATAAAAAATTTGCGCTTTTAGCATTGATTGCAACACATTTACAATTGGTTTTCGGGCTGATATTGTATCTAGTTTCACCGCTCGGATTAGCTTCTTTTGGACAAATGAGTGATAGTGCACTACGTTTAACATCGTTAGAGCATCCTTTAGTCAACATTATTGCAATCGCTCTAATTACAATTGGCTGGTCAAAGCACAAAAAAGGGGAAGCAAATCACGCCAAATTTAAAGCAATAGCCATTTTTTATGGTATTGGATTACTTTTAATATTGTCCAGAATACCATGGGCATTGTGGTTTTAATTGAACGCAAATTCAACAGTGATAGTTATCAATACTCAAGGAATATTAAATTAGTCTTACATGAGAAAAGCAATATATATATTCTTTTTATTGGGTTTTGTAACTCTTGGCAGTGCTCAATCTAGTTCGAAGAAAAAGGGTAAGGCACCAGTACTAAAGGATACGATTTCAATCGAAAATCCCGCGATAGTGCAGCCAGAGATTATTTTTAATGATACGGTAATTGCTGTTAAAGGCAAATTTAGATTATTCAAAAAAAGCGCACATGCTTCTTATTATGCAGATAAATTCAACGGTAGAAAGACCGCTAGTGGAAAAAAATTCAGTAACAAAAAATATACTGCCGCACACCGGAAATTGCCTTTTGGTACAATTGTAAGAGTTACTAATGAAGCCAATGGTCAGTGTGTTTTAGTCGAAATTACTGACCGCGGACCTTTCTCTAGAGGACGTGAAATTGATCTTTCAAAACGCTCATTTATGGAAATCGCTAGTAATAAGAATAGCGGAAGTATGTTGGTTAAAATAGAAGTAGACAACTAAATCCTTACCATTTTGAAAAAGGTCTTTTGCTTAAATAAGCATTATAGTATCTTTTGTCAGCGGTAACTTCTTCACCTAGCCACTGGGGTTTTTCAAAGTGCTCGTTCTCATTAGTAAGCTCGATTTCTGCTACGACTAACCCGTCATTTTCTCCAGAAAACACATCGACTTCAAAAGTGTGTTTTGCAAATATAACTTCATAGCGTGTTTTTATAATGATGTTTTCTTCGCACAAGGCAAGTAATGGTTTTGCTTCCAAAAGTGAAATTTCTGTTTCCCATTCAAATCGCGTAGTTCCAGTTTTGTTTCCTTTGCCCTTAATAGTCAAGAAACCACTTTCTCCTTTAATTCTAATGCGGACAGTCCTTTCTGGATGTGAATTGAGATAACCTTGGGCAATTTGATGTTTGTGCGATGCCAATGTTTTAAAATCGTCATTCAACACTAAAAATTTTCTTTCAATTTCAACCATAGTTATTTATCTATTGTACCAAAGATACAGTATTATTTTAGTAAGATGAAGCACATTATGATGGAACTCTAGCTAAATTTGTTAAATGACACAAATACTCCAAAACAGAAAAATTATCCATGTTGATATGGATGCATTTTATGCTTCGGTCGAGCAAATGGACAATCCCTTGCTTCGAGGTAAACCCATTGCTGTTGGAGGAGGAGAGCGCCGTGGTGTTGTGGCGGCGGCTAGTTATGAAGCTAGAAGATTTGGAGTGCGAAGTGCAATTAGTGGTTATTTGGCT
>CALPOS020000021.1 GCA_943325255.2 Sphingobacterium thalpophilum | reverse complement strand
TGACGTTTTGCCAGAGATGTACGCTTCCTTTACTGGAAACTCAACGAAGAATATTTATGAAAAGCTGAAACTTCTTTTTGATTTGAAGGTGAACATCAATGACTTGGTAGAAACCAAAAGAAATCTTTTTAATGACGCATTTGACAGCAAAGAAGACTTGTATTTGTTGGATGGTGTTTTGGATTTAATTCAAGATTTACATCAAAATGGAATGCAGTTGGTTTTGGGTTCATCATCTGCTAAAGTAACTATCGACAGGATTTTTCGTCGCTTCGATTTACATCAGTATTTTTCGCATATTGTCTCAGGTGAAGATTTTCCCCAATCGAAACCGCATCCGGCTATTTTTCAGTATGCAGCTCAAGTTTCCAACACAGATGTGAAGCATTGTATTGTCATTGAAGACAGTACCAATGGCGTTTTAGCATCCAACGCGGCGGGAATTTATTGTATTGGATATGATAGTGTGAATTCGAAAATGCAGGATTATTCAACAGCGAATAGGGTTGTGAGTCATTTTAGTGAATTGAATTTTGAGATCATTAGAAGTATTGGTGTTTAATCACTTCGGTGGATTTTACCCAACAGCTTCTTTATAAACCCGCAAACAACGTTCTCTTGCCAATTTATGATCAACAATAGGTTCAGGATAGGACAACTCATTCAATTCAGGAATCCATTTTTTGATATAAACTAAATCCTTGTCGAACTTCTTGATTTGTTCTGTTGGATTGAAAATTCTAAAGTAAGGCGCCGCATCTACTCCAGAACCTGCGGCCCATTGCCAATTGCCGACATTGCTCGATTGTTCATAATCGAGTAGTTTTTGAGCAAAGTAAGTTTCACCCCAACGCCAATCGATAAGTAGATGCTTGCAAAGAAAACTCGCAACTATCATTCGAACGCGATTGTGCATGTGTCCCGTTGCGTTAAGCTCACGCATTCCAGCATCAACAAAAGGATAACCCGTTTTTCCTTCGCACCATTTTTGAAATTCTTCTTCGTTATTATTCCATTTAATCGCATCATATTTCGCACGAAAACTGCTGTTTATTGTGTGTGGATAATGCCAGAGAATTTGCATGAAAAATTCCCGCCAAATGAGTTCGTTCAGGAAGGTTTCATTTTTTTCTTGTATAGCTTTTGCGACAATTTTTCGAATGCTTACCGCACCGAATCGGAGATAAGCGCCGAGATAGGAAGTTTTATTTACCGCAGGAAAATTCCGAGTCGCCTCATAATTTTGTATGAGATTCTTAGAAACATCGAAAGGTATGACTTTGATGGAAGACCTTTCAAAACCGATTTCTTCTAAACTTAAAAAAGGATAGTTATGAGCACAAATGTTATCTAAATGATTTTCTGAAGCTGAGAATTGTATTTGATTTTTTTTGAAGTTTTCTTTCCATTTTCGGGAGTAGGGAGTGAAAACAACATAAGGTAATCCATCGTCTTTGGTGACTTCACTTTTTTCGAAAATCACTTGGTCTTTGAAACTTTTGAATTCGATGTTGTGAGACTGTAATAATTCGTAAATCGCCTTATCTCGTTGACGCGCGTATGGTTCGTAATCTCTATTGGCATAAAGACTTTTGATCCTGTTTTCAGTAATTAGCTTTTCAATAATTGCGATTGGTTCTCCAAAAAAGACCGCCAATGATTTCCCTTTTTTTTGTAATTCCGAATTTATATTTGCTAATAAATCGTGAATAAAAGAAACGCGAGCGTCATCTTTTGGAAGTTGATCTAAGATAAAGGAATCAAATATAAAAACAGGTAAAACACCTTCTCCATTTTGCAAGGATTCAAAAAGTGCTTTATTGTCTTCCAATCTCAAATCACGGCGAAACCAATGTATATTCATATAATAACGAATATAATTAATTAACCAATAGTGTCGACATTCCACCGTCGACATGAAGAATCTGTCCAGTCATCCAAGATGAATTGGCGCTCAACAAGAAAGTTGCCATTTGAGCCAAATCCTCAGGTTGTCCAAATCGCTTCAGTGGATGTCTTTCTGCTGATTTCTCCTGTTTGGCTTCATTATTTAAGAACTTATCGGCAAGTGGCGTATTGGTTAATGAAGGTGCAATGACGTTTACCCTGATTTTTGGAGCATATTCAGCAGCCAAAGCTTTTGCAAATCCCTCAACTGCGGCTTTTGCAGCGGCGACACTGGTATGAAAAGGCATTCCCATCGAAGCAGCGACCGTGCTAAAAAGAACAATACTCGATTGATTGGAAGCGGTTAATTGAGGCAAAATAGTTTGAACCACTTTGACCATATCAATAAAATTAATCTGTAAATCACTTTCAAATGTCTCTATTTTCAATCCTTTGAATGGACGAAGATTGATGCTACCGGGACAATAGACTAAGCCATCAATTACTGTGGGTAATTTTGCCGAGTCCAAAGTATCAGTTGAAGCATCGAAAGGAATGTACGTTACATTTAATCCATCTAAATTTTCCGAGGTCCTAGAGGCAACAAAGACATGATGGTTATCTTGTAGTTCTTTGGCAATTGATAATCCAATTCCGTAGGACCCGCCAATGAGTAGTATATTTTTCATTTTATTTTAATTCGCCAAAAAGTTCAATTAATTTTTTTCTTCTGTATTCAAAAATTTCATCCAGCTTGGGTTTTACAATAATAGGATGCACCAACTGACCTAGCCAACCCATCGGTATTTTATAATCAATAATATCTTCCATTTCCACGCCACCCGGAATTTCTTTAATGAAGTGCTTGTGGTGCCATAAAGCGTAGGGACCAAATCGCTGTTCATCAACGAAATATTGTTTGTCGTGAACATGAGTAATTTCAGTGACCCATTTGGTTTTGATTCCCATGACAGGCGTCACGATATATTGTATTATTTGTCCAGGAAACATAGGGCGATCTGCGCCAGACTCAATGATAAACCCCATATATTCTGGTGTTATCGTCTTTAAATTTTTCGGGTCAGAAAGAAAATCCCATGCTTCGTTTAGAGAAATCGGTAGATTTTGAACGCTTCGTTTTGTGTAGATTTTCATGAGAAAGCTAAAATAAAATTGTTTAGCAAATGTAATGAAAGCTTAAACAGAAGTAAGATGAAATTATACAATAATTAACACTATTAAATACATGAATTAGTATTTTTGGACAAACATAAAATTAATCAACATGAAAAAAATTATTTTAGGGATTGTAATGGTCTTGGTATCATTTCAAATCGAAGCCCAAGTAAAGACGCCAGCTCCTAGTCCAAAATGCACTGTAGAGCAAAAAGTAGGCTTAACAGATGTAACTATTGAATATTCTCGTCCAAGTATGAAAGGAAGAACTGTATTTGGTAACTTGGTTCCTTATGGTAAATTGTGGAGAACCGGAGCGAATCAAAACAGTATGATTACCTTTTCAGATGATGTTGTTATTAAAGGTCAAACCCTAAAAAAAGGAAAATATGCCATTTTCGTCACACCAAAAGTTGATATGTGGGAAGTTATTTTTTATACAGACACAGAGAACTGGGGTACACCAGAGAATTGGAATGAAAAAAATGTAGCGTTGAGTACCAATGTTGATACAAAAATTTTGAGTGCTCCAGTTGAATCGTTTACAATTGGTATTAATAATTTGGATAACAACTTTGCTCATTTGGAGTTTTCATGGGAAAAAACATTTGTTGCTTTGAAGTTTGAAGTTCCAACTCAAAAAACAGCGATGGCAAGCATTGATAAAGCGTTGGCAGGTCCAACAGCAGGTGATTATTTTTCTTCAGCGCAGTATTTCTATCAATCCAATGGCGATATGAATAAAGCATTAGAATATGTAAATAAAGCATTGGATTTAAATAAAGACAAACCATTTTGGTACACCCGTCAAAAATCATTGATACAAGCAAAACTTGGAGACAAAAAAGGTGCTATCGAAACAGCTAAAATCTCCCTAGAAGCTGCAGTAAAAGAGAAAAATGATGACTATGTAAAGATGAACAATGATAGCATAATAGAGTGGAGTAAGAAATAATTTTCACTTGACCATTAATAGAAAACATCTCAATTATTGAGATGTTTTTTTTTATATTTCCCTCTCTCTTTTGTTTCCGATAACATTTTGCAATATGGAAGACAGCATGATCGTCAACATCGCTCCGATAAAGTTGAGCCATAGAAAGCTTACCACATCTAAATAATAGATATAAAAAATAGTCAATTGGCTCAAAACCGCTCCGATAAAAATAGCTTGGGCCTTAACAAATTTGATATAGAAACCAACCAGGAAAATGCCCAATACAGTGCCGTAAAATATCGAGCCAACGATATTTACCAATTGAATTAAGTTTTCAAACAATGTCCCAACACAGGCAAATAAAATAGCGATCACACCCCAAAGTAAAGTGAAGAATTTTGTTGCGTTTACAAAATGTTTTTCGGACTTGCCTTCACCAACATTTCTTTTGTAAATATCAATTGCTGTAGTCGAAGCCAAAGCATTTAATCCTGATGCAGTTGAGGACATGGCGGCGGAAAGTATGACGGCGAGAAGAAGTCCAATCAGTCCTTTAGGCAAATAATTCAAAATAAAATGAATAAAGACGTAGTCCTTGTCATTTGTCTCGGACTTGGGATCTGCTTTCGAAATCACCTCTCTGGCTTGATCTCGTAAATCATTTTCTTTATTGGAAATGGCCACTAGTTCTTTTCTCAAAATTGGGTTGTCGTAATTTTGATTCAGATGATCAATATAGATTAGGTTGATTTCTTTTTTCTCTTCTGATAATTTAACTAATTTTTTCTCCAACTCATGATACTCTTCTTTATATTTTGAGTTCTCAATAATGACCTTGTTATTTGGATTAAAATTTAGTGGTACTGGATTGAACTGAAAAAACACAAAAACCATAACGCCTATCAACAAAATAAAGAATTGCATAGGAACTTTTAGAAATCCATTCATGATTAATCCCATCTGACTTTCTCGAATAGATTTCCCTGATAAGTAACGGCCAACTTGCGATTGATCGGTTCCGAAGTACGAGAGTGCCAAGAAAAAACCGCCAGTGATGCCGCTCCAAAAAGTGTAGCGCGTTTCAGGATCAATTGAAAAATCAACAATATTCATTTTGTCATTAGCGCCGGCGATGTGCAAGGCATTGCTAAAGGTCATATCGTTTGGAAGTAAATGTAAAATCAAGAAGAACGTGATAAACATACCACTCATGATGACAAACATCTGCTGCTTTTGAGTAACATTGACCGCTTTTGTGCCTCCAACAAAGGTGTATATAATAACTAAAACTCCAATGATGATATTCATTAAAGTCAGATTCCAGCCCAGTAAAGCGGAAAGAATAATTGCCGGTGCGTAAATGGTTAACCCTGTTCCCAGTCCACGTTGAATTAAAAACAGAATCGCTGCTAAGGAACGCGTTTTTAAATCAAATCGCTGTTCTAAATATTCATAGGCAGTAAAAACTTTTAATCGGTGGTAAATAGGTATAAAAGTAACGCAGATGACGACCATTGCTAAAGGCAATCCAAAGTAAAACTGAACGAATCCCATACCATCATGATAGGCTTGTCCAGGCGTGGAAAGAAATGTAATCGCACTGGCTTGCGTGGCCATGACTGAAAGTCCAACAACATACCACGGCGTCTCGTTATTTCCTAGAATATAATCTTCTACGTTCTTGCTGCCTTTGGTTTTGTACACACCATAAAAGACGATGAAAAGTAAAGTAACCGATAAAACAATCCAATCTATCTGCTGCATATTAAGAGAATAGGATCATCATTAAACAAAAGAACAAAATGTAAAAGAGGTTGGCAATAAGCACCCAAGAATAGCTTCTTTTCCAAGTCGTCAGTTTTTCGTTGTCCATAATTTTTAGTTTTTGGGTAATGAAATCATGTTTGCCATCAATCGATAGGCTCCAGAAACGCCTTCCGGCAACTCTCTAAAAAAGCTCAAGCCAGTATAAATATAATTTCCTTTTCCGTATTTAGCAACCAAAATTGCGCCTTTTTTTGACGTTTCACCTTGATCGTTGGCAGCAATAATTGGCACAAATGCTAGATCCCATTCGTTTGGATAATACAAACCTTGTTCTTGTTTCCACCCTTGAAAATCGGCAGGCGAAAGACTGTTAGGAGTATTTAGAATCGGATGTTTAGGTTCTAAAAAGGTAACAAACGCATTTTCATCGGTAACGCGATCTCTAGATATTTTCAGGGCGTATGGTGCAATATCTTTGGTTACTAGATCATCTAAGGTGTTGTATTGAACAATCATATTATGCCCTTCTTTAACAAAATCGAATAACATTTGTTGTTTGAAAGCCAAAGCCTGAATTGTATTATAAGCGCGAATGCCGGTCATCACAACATCAAAGTTGTTAAGTTTTTCCGTTGTAATGTCTTCTGGTTTGAGAACGGTGACACTGTAACCCATCTGTGTTAAACATTTTGGAACTTCGTCGCCAGCACCCATGATATAAACGATTTTTTCTTTATTGGTTTTGATATCCAGTTTTATCAATTTTGCTTCTGAAGTCTTTAGCACTTGCTGCTTGCAAATATGTTCATAATTGATTGGAAATTGTTCTTTATCAAAGCGCTTTGAATCGACCGTGGCTATGCATTTGGCAATAACTTCCGATGCTTTTTTTGAAGGAATAATTTGAAACGAAACCGTTTGCTCTTCGCCTTTCTTTGACAAATTGAAGGAAATTGATTTTGGAGTCACCTTCCAGTTTTCTGGAATTTCTAGTTGAACTAAACCTTGGACGTTGTCTTTTCCCGCTTTTACTTTTACGTCAATTGTTTGCGAGCTATTATCATTAAATAGAACCACTTTACTTTGGATAGAGGTAGTTACATCAGGAATAATATCAAGCGGTTTGTATACTTCACCTTTTACATCATCATTATATTTATAAATTACTTCTCTTTCAAATGGAATGCTTACACCTTGAATAATTACATTGAAAACTAGCTTGACTTCTCTAATGATATCGGGTTTGCCGATGTTGACTTGTTGATCAACGCGGTACATACCCATCGTTCCTTGTTCAGCAAGCCAATACGGTTGCGTGTAGTTGATATTTGAAGGCAAATTGATTTCAAAATCGATACTTTGATTTGAATTTGTCTTCAGTTCGATTTCTTTTACTACCACTTCTTCTGAAATTGCATTTTTGATACTATGCAACTGCATTGGAATTGCACTTCGATTGATGGCTTCAAGTTTTACTTTCACAATCGAGTTGCTTACAATTTCTTGTGCGATAGATACTGCTTCAAGATATAGACCAGCGCATCCTGCAATTATTTTCTTAATTTCTTCCGATTTGACCGTTTTCCAATGTTCATCCTCAAGCTGTTGAATTAGTGAATACGCTTTTGTCAAATCTGGAATACTGGCCGATGGATTTTTAAAATTGAAATTGGCTTCAACATTTTGCAATAGATCACCAATGATTTTTCCTCCCTTGACTCTATTCCAAGTTGTGTCAATTCCTTCAAAAATATTACTATTGTCTTTTGATAGTTCGCCTTTCAGTAATTCTAGATATTCTTGTTCTTCTCCGCGAGTTCCTGTACTACCAAATCCTTGCGATTCGTGCTTACTTCTACTAAGAGCAGCAATTTCTTGGTTTGATTTCCCTACAGATTGGTAGTAAACGCCAGTCTTTAATTGAATAAGATTCGACTTGTCCGCTTTTTCAAATTTCTCTTTACTTCCATAAAACCACCATGAGGTGTTAAAGTATACGCGTTTCGGTTGCCAAACGTTGACTAATTTCAGTTGATCTGGATATTTATTCGGGTCATTTGTAATATCAAACGCTTCTAAACTAAGCATTGCGGAAGCCGTATGATGTCCATGAGTTGTTCCCGGAGAGCGTGCGTCAAAGCGATTAATAATTACATCAGGTTGAAATTTTCGAATGATATAGACAGCATCGCTCAGCACTTCATCTTTATTCCAAATTTGCAATGTTTCCGCTGGATTTTTAGAATATCCAAAATCGTTAGCACGGGAAAAGAATTGCTCGCCACCATCAATTTTTCGAGCTTCAATGAGTTCCTGGGTTCGTATGACACCTAATAATTCTCTAAGTTCAGGTCCAATTAAATTTTGTCCACCATCACCACGAGTCAGCGAAAGGTATGCAGTTCTCGCTTTTTTTTCATTAGACAAATATGAAATTAGTCTGGTGTTTTCATCATCGGGATGTGCTGCAATGTAGAGAACTGAACCTAAAAAATTTAGTTTTTGAATTTGGTAAAAAATAGCGACAGCATCAGTTTTTGCGGGTTGCTGAGCACTGATTAAGTTGACAAATAGTAGCGTTGAGAAAACAAGAACAGCTTGTAGCTTTTGCATAAAATTTTATTAAAGAGCAATAGCTTCAAAAGTAGTAAAATTATAAAAGGAGCGATTCTATTTAAATGGATTTTAACATTCAAAAAACGGTACTAATAAATACAATGGTTTTTGCAAAATCTACCTATTGATACTGCTCATCATTTCGATGTTTCCTTTTTTTGTATAAGGATGTCTTTTCTTATGAATATCTATAAATTGCGTAATAATGTCATCGTCATAATCAGTAATAAAAACGTATATCTTGTTATACAAGGAGTAGCCTCTGTATCCGTCGGGAATTTCCTCGGCGGTGGTCCACTCTGAATCTTCTTTGAAGTAATAGATATTCTTTTGAGTATCGAAATAAGCCTCCAAATTAGGAAAGTAGTAATAACGCAATTGACAATTTGAAATGTGGTCAATCAGCGGTGGACTATCATCTTGTTTTTTACTTTTTTGAGCAAAACTTACATTAACGAGAAATAGTACCAAGAATAGGGTTGATAGTATCTTTTTCATATAATTAATTTAAACATGTACTGAACCTTTAAAACTTGTTGTAAAGATAACTATTTAATTAAATTAAAATCGATTAAATACATTAATTAATCGATTAAATACATAATTTATAATTAATTGTAAGATAAAACGTATAAATAATTAATGGTTTATAAGTTGTGTTTTGCGTCGTACAAGAAGCCGAAAAATCAAAGTTGATTTAAAAAGTGATATACTTTGTCGGTCGGCATTCCCATAACGTTAGGATAGGAACCTTCAATTTTTGCAACACCGACATAACCGATCCATTCTTGGATGCCGTAACTACCCGCTTTGTCAAATGGACTGTAAGTAGCCAAATAATAATCAATTTCTTGATCGGTAATTGGATGAAAAGTGACAGCAGTAGTTTCATTGATCACTTGGGTTTTCTCCTTTGTTTTGAAACACACAGAGGTGATGACTTTATGAGTTGAATTTGACAAGGATTGAAGCATTTTAAAAGCATCATCATAGTCTTTCGGCTTTCCTAACGCTTGATTTCGATGCCAAACAATGGTATCGCTAGTGACTAGAATTTCATTTTCTTTCAGCTCGCCTTCAAATGCATCGCTTTTCAGAACCGCCAAATAATCGGTTATATCTTCTTCTGTCAGATTTGGCGGATACACCTCATCTACTTCTTTAATGCGAATTTCGAAATCTAAATCCAAATCTCGGAAGAACTGCTGTCTTCTTGGCGACCCAGATGCGAGGATTATTTTATAATTTTTGAGCTTTTCTCTAAGCATGATGTTCAATATTATAAGCAATTACTGAAATGGACATGATGCCAAATAAAAGCACCATTTTTAGAACCAGACTCAAATGGTGAAAGTCTTTTTTCGTCTTAGCCGTCCAACTTTTAATAGTGAAATAGAGTAGTGGTCCCACCAAAGTCAATAGACTATAAATTGTGGCAACATATAAATTGTTGGACGCAAAATACGAATTCGTGTAGTACAATAAAATGAAAAGCGGAATGAAGCTTAATCCAAAAACGACTTTAGCGGTTCTTTGAACTCCAAGAATGATTGGCAAAGTATGCATTCCTTGATTGTAATCACCATTGACATCTTCCAAATCTTTAGTAATTTCTCGAATAAAATTGATTATAAATGCAAATACTGCATAATCGATCAAAATTGAAAATAGCACACCCATTTCCTTTTGATTTCCTTCGTAAGTTGCCGGATATAAGTCGAAGATTCCAATGATAATGACACTAAATGATAGTAGAAACGCAACGATGACATTGCCAACAAGTAACATTTGCTTTAAACTTGTCGCATAGATATACAATAGAGAGGCAATCAAAATAAATAGGGTTGCAAAACTAGGTTTCATAATCACGTTGGACAAATAAAAACCAATCCCAACGCCCGCTACGGTTAATACGACATAGATATTGTAACCCATTGATTCCGAAATTTTACTACCAATAATAGTCTTGCTAGGCTTGTTTTCTGAGTCGGTATCTTGATCAAAAATATCATTAATCACATAACCTCCCGCAGCGATAAGAACGGTAGAAAGTACCAATAAACAATATTGCCAATCTGCTAAAGACAAAGGGACATTTTGCCATTTCAGAAAACCATATCTAAAAATAAGCTGCATGAATGCTAGCATTAGAAGATTTTGGGAACGTATTAATTTAAAAAAATGAATCATATTAAAAGGTAGAAAATATTGATATAAAGTACTCGTTAGTCGTGTTTTCCATCATAATACAAATGCCATTTTCCCTGCACTTTCATCACTTGTTCGATGACCTCACGTACGGCGCCTTTTCCTCCATTTTTATGCGAAATGTATTTGGATATAGCTTTAATTTCAGGGCTCGCATCTTGTGGGCAAGTCGGCAATCCAACCAACTGCATAACATGATAATCTGGAATGTCGTCGCCCATGTATAAAACTTCAGCAGGCGTAATCCCATACAAATCAATATATTCTTTAAAAGTATCTACTTTATTTGGAGAGGCCAAATGAATGTCGGTGATGCCTAAATTGCGCAATCTTATCCGCACACCTTCATTGTTTCCGCCAGAAATAATACATACGTGATAACCACTTTCAAGCGCGGCTTTCATCGCAAATCCGTCACGAATATTCATAATTCGCAACATTTCTCCTGTCTCAGTAACATGCACGGAACTATCGGTTAATACGCCGTCAACGTCGAAAATAAACGTCGTAATGTGATTCATAATTTCTTTATAACTCTTATTCATGGGATTGTATAGATTGCGTCATTAATGTATATATGTCTTTCTTCTTTTGGTCTTTCAAAAAATCTAAATGCGTTGATATAGTTTGTTGGTCTTTTCTTTTTGCAGGACCTGTTTGTGCCTCAGTTGGCGTTAAAGTTTGAATTTTCTCTGCAGTTTCCTTAATCAACGGCTTTAAAATATCAAATGAAATTTTGTTTTCACGACAAATTTCATAGCCAACTTCATAAAGTTCATTGACGAAATTATTGACAAAAACTGCTGAAACATGAAGCGCTTTTCGTTGTTTAGTGTCTATAGAATATGTAACTTTAGAAATCGAGAGTGCTATTTTTTCAATAATCTCGTAATCGTCGGAATCTTCACATTCTATACAAATTGGAATCTTAGAAAAATCAACTTCTTTATGTATTGAAAAAGTTTGCAAAGGATAAAAAACGGCACGTCTATTTTTAGCATATAAGTCTTTCATAGCAATGCTTCCGGAAGTATGAGCGACAATTTTATTTTCAAATTTAATGGATTCAGAGACCTTAGAAATGGCAGCATCCGAAACGGCAATAATGCATACATCTACGGTTTCTAAGTCTTCAATATTAGAAATAATTTGAGTCGAATCAACAAGATGCTGTATGTTTTTTTTATCTCTTGCACAAACTTGCATCAGCTTAATTTCAGGTGCTTTTTTCAAAGCTGAAATCAAGTGAAACGCCACGTTGCCAGAACCAATAATACTTACCGTAATCATGCGGCTAAATTATTGAAAAAACATCAATTGTAAGAAATTATAATAAATAGAAATTTTGCTTTGATTTTCTGCTTCGAAAGCAAGTTAACAATTCTTAAATCTGACATAAATGAGCGCGTTTTCAAAACTAAAACCAAACATTTTTACCTACTTTTGCAGCAGTTTATAAAAATAGCAAGTCCACAATAATGGAAAAAAAAATACTTTCCTTTCTATTCTCAACGCGTTTAATGGCTTTCTTATTCCTTTCTTATGCCGCATCTATGGCTATTGGGACTTTTATTGAAAGTGAATACAATACCGACACGGCTCGAATTCTGATATATAATACGAAGTGGTTTGAAGCCATTCATTTGTTTTTTCTAGTTAATTTCATTGGAAATATCAAACGGTATCAGCTTCTCAAAAAGGAAAAATGGGCAACACTTTTACTCCATTTATCTTTTATTTTTATCATTATTGGTGCTATCATAACACGGTACATCAGCTATGAAGGAATGATGCCGATTCGTGAAGGAGCGGCAGAAAATCAAATTTATTCGGACAAGACCTTCTTAACATTGTTTGTTGACGGTGAATACAAAGGCCAAATGAAGCGCCGTGTTTTTGAAAAATCGTTGTTGCTTTCTCCAGTTACTAACAATGATTTCTCAATTTCTGATGACTTTGCGGATATTCCTTTCGACGTGTCCTATAAAAACTTCATCATGGGAGCCACTGAAGCTATTAAAGAAGATCCTAAAGGAAAAGTATTTTTTAAAATGGTCGAATCTGGAGATGGTTCTCGACATGAACATTATTTGAAGGAAGGTGAAATTCAAAACATTCACAATACGTTATTTGCATTGAATAAATATACCAAGGGTGCTGTAAATATCAATACAACTGGTGAAACTTACACGATGGAAACACCATTCGATGGACAGTTTATGCGAATGGCGGATAAAATGCAAGGAAAAGTAATTAAAGATTCTGTTCAACCATTGATGATGCGCTCCTTATATAATGTCGGCGGTTCTCAATTTGTGTTTCCGGAACCCGCCAAAAAGGGATTTAAAACTTTTGTTTCGAACAATGATTTTAAAGCAAAGAAACATGATGATGCTTTGGTGCTTACGATTCAATCTCAAGGAAAGTTAAAAGAGATAACGCTCACAGGATCAAAAGGTAAAATAGGAGAACCTCAAGTAATTACTATTGGTAAATTGGATTTTACTTTGGCTTTTGGAAGCAAAGCGTATGAGTTACCTTTTAAAGTGCAACTCAATGATTTTATCGCCACTAAATATCCAGGAACGGAGAAAAGCTATGCGGCTTTCGAAAGTCAAGTGACGGTTTTAGATGGGAACAAAAAATCGGATGCTCGTATTTATATGAATCATATTTTAGATTACGGTGGTTATCGCTTTTTCCAATCTTCGTTTGATCCGGACGAGAAAGGAACGGTGCTTTCTGTCAATCATGATTTCTGGGGAACGTTGATTACCTATATTGGATATTTCATGCTCTTTTTTGCGATGATGGCCATTTTGTTTACAAAGCATTCTCGTTTTGCAGATATCAAAAGGAAATTAGAAATTGTGAAAAGTAAGAAAGCCAAGTTAATTTCAATCATACTATTATTATTGAGTTGCAATGTGTTTTCTCAAAATCACATGAGCCACGCGCCGACTCAAAATCAAATAGATTCGCTACTGAATCGCTACAAAGTAACCGAAGAACACGCTGCGAAATTTGGGCGTTTGATTGTTCAGGATGAAGGAGGACGAATGAAACCGGTCAACACCTTTTCTTCTGAATTGTTGCGTAAAGTCAGCAAAAGTGATTCGTACAAGGAAATGAATTCGGATCAGGTTTTTTTATCAATGGTTCAATTTCCTAGAGTTTGGTTTGAAGTACCATTGATTTACATCAAAAATGGAAACGACAGCATTCGTAAAATTATTGGTCTAGATCCAAAGCAAAAGTACGCGCCATTCATCAAGTTCTTTGATGATAAAGGCAATTACAAACTTTCGCCTTATATCGAAGAAGCTTATAAAGCATCCATTCCAGATCAGTTTCAAAAGGATTTTATCGAAACGGATCGTAAAGTCAATTTGTTAAATTCGGCTTTAAGTGGCAGTATTCTTCGAATTTTTCCTATCCCGAAAGATGCCAATAACAAATGGATTTCCTATTTAGAATTGCATGAAGCCAACATTCACGGCATCGATTCGACGTTTACTAAAAATATACTTCCCTTATATATGAGCGCTTTGGATAGTGCTACTATTAAAAAGGATTATGTCAACGCCAATTTCTTTTTGCAAAGCATCGAAAATTATCAGAAAAAGTTTGGAAGTGCTGTTCGGCCTAATGACGATAAGATTTCATCAGAAATTATTTACAATAAATACGACATTTTCAAAAAGTTGTATTACTTGTATATGTTGACTGGAGTGCTCATGTTACTATTTACCATCGTCAATATTTTCTTTGAAAATAAGGCGATCCGCTATGTAATCAATGCATTTCATATTTTAGTTGGATTCTTATTTCTACTTCACACTGCAGGATTGATTGCACGTTGGTATATTTCAGGACATGCACCGTGGAGTGATGCCTATGAAAGTATGATTTATGTGGCTTGGGCAACGATGTTCTTTACGTTGGCTTTTGATATCAAGTCGAAACTGACGGTTGCTTCAGGAACTTTCGTCGCTTCGATGATTTTAATGATTGCGCATTGGAATTGGATGGATCCGTCGATTGCGAACTTGCAACCAGTTTTGAATTCGTATTGGTTGATGATACATGTGGCGGTAATTGTTGCGAGTTACGGTCCATTTACTTTGGCAATGGTTTTAGGAGTTGTCGCGCTAGTTTTGATGTTGTTTACTAACAAAAAGAACAAAGCCAAAATGGATTTAAACATTCAGGAGATTACTTATATCAATGAAATGGCTTTAACCATAGGATTGGTAATGCTAACGATTGGAAACTTTCTCGGCGGTCAGTGGGCGAATGAAAGTTGGGGACGTTATTGGGGTTGGGATCCAAAGGAAACTTGGGCTTTGATTAGTATAATGATATATGCCTTTGTAATTCACGCACGATTTGTCCCAGCTTTACGAGGAAAATGGATATACAATTTGATGAGTGTAATTGCTTTCTACTCGATTATGATGACGTATTTCGGGGTGAATTTTTACCTTACCGGAATGCACTCCTATGCCAGCGGCGATAAAGTAGTAACCCCAAGTTTTGTTTATTATTCAGTTGCTTGCTTGGCTGTCTTAGGATTCTTTTCGTATTTGAGTTATCAGAAACATTTGAAAAAATAATATCATGAAAAACTTACTTCATTTTGCATTGGCATCTTTTCTATTTTGGAATTGCCAAGGGCAAAATCAAAACAAAACCATTACAACCGCAAATACTATGGAAAAACAAACTATTTATCAATTTAAAGTTGAAGATCTCTCTGGAAAAACATTTGATTTTTCGTCTTTAAAAGGAAAGAAAATCTTGGTGGTAAATACCGCATCTAAATGCGGATTAACGCCACAATACAAAGATTTAGAAAAAATCTATAGAGAATATAAAGACAAAGGTTTTGTGATCGTCGGTTTTCCTGCGAACAATTTCGGACATCAAGAACCAGGAACAAACGCTGAAATTGAAACTTTTTGCGAAATGAACTATGGAGTGACTTTCCCGATGATGAGTAAAATATCGGTAAAAGGAAGTGACATTCATCCGATATATCAGTTTCTGACTGAGAAAGCTAAAAATGGTGTGCAAGATTCTGACGTACAATGGAATTTCCAAAAGTACTTGATTAATGAAAAAGGGGAATTAGCGAAAGTGATTTCGCCAGAAGTACTGCCAACTGATGATGCAATTGTGGGTTGGATAAAGGCATAAAAACAAAAGGAATTTCAAATCGAAGTTCCTTTTTTTATTTTAAGATTAGTTGCATGAATTGCAAGTCTAGCCACTTTCCAAATTTGAATCCGACTTCTTTCATTATACCAGTTTCTACAAATCCGAATTTTCTATGAAAGTCAATGCTTCCTGTGTTTGCAGCGTCAATGCCACCAATCATTGTATGATATCCTTCCTCTTTTGCAAGGACAATCAAAGCGAGTAGCAGCTGTTTTCCAATGCCTTTTCCGATAAATTCTGGTGCAACGTAAACGGAGTGTTCTACAGTAAACTGATATCCAATTTTTTCTCGAAAGGTGCCGTAGGTTCCAAAACCAACTGCAGTTCCGTTGTAATCTGCAACAATGATTGGGAATTGTTTTGATTTCTTTTCCTCAAACCACTGCAATTGACTTTCTACAGTTTGCACTTCATACAAATAATTAGAAGTGGTATGTAAAATCGCATGGTTGACAATTTCTAGTATTTGCGGTAAGTCTTCTACATTAGCATTTCTAATGATTACATTCATCATTTACTGCTTTGATTTTAATTCGAGTAATAATTCGTCCGCCTCTTTGGTGCTAAACCCAATCGACCCATTCTTGTTTTTGGCAACAGTTGCATATTGAATCGCTTCTTTAAATTTCTTATTTTTTTGATACAATCGCGCCAAAAGTATTTGATTGTCATAAGTCTCCACCATCGTAACCGCTTGTTTCGCCCATCCAATCGCTGTGTTTAAAGCGACAGAATCATTGATGTTTTTCAAATAATTGCTGGCAACATCTTTTAAGGTTTTGACATCTTTAGCGTAATATTTGTCCACCGATGCCATGGTAATCTGCTTGTATTTTTTCCAATTGCTTGTGCGTTCCGCTATTTGCAGATCAAAAGAGTTGACTAACGAATCGTTCTTCGCCGTCTGAATCGTTTTGGCAATCAATCGTTTCTTATTGTAGGTGATGGTATCTTTATACTCTAAAGCGGGTGTAAGCAGTTCTACTACAATGTTCTCTATTTTTCTTTGCACTCTTTTGGCAGAGGCAACCGACTCAAATTCCTTTTGATGATTCAACACATATTGAAACTCCCTAGACTGTGGATTGGTAACACCATTGGCAATAATTTTCCAATTGTTCGCGCTGACCAATTTATCATCGGGTTGGGTTGCTAAATATTGATGTGCAATCGGAGATAATAAATTGCGGTCGCGTCCCTTATTGAGTGCCGTTAAATACGCCAAACATTTATCGCTATTGCTTACATCAGTCAAAAACTGTTCTTCGAGATAAGTCAGTTGTTTTTCTTTAGTTAATGAATTCTGCGCTTCGACAACAAAGGTCGCGGCGGTAAATTCACCACTCGTATTGTACAATTCTTTCCCGTCCTCATTCAAAAAAAGAAATGTTGGATAGAACCGAATGCCAAATTTCTTTCTAAACAAATCACCTTCTCCTTTCTCTACATCTTGCCATGCACAGACAAAATTTTTATTCATAAAATTGATCACCAAAGTATCCGTGAAAACTTCACTTTTCATTTTGTTGCAATGCGCAC